>NZ_WHIW01000021.1 GCF_009295635.1 Alkalilimnicola sp. S0819
TTCACCCGACTGCCGGCGGCGACGACCGAAGCCGATCTCGACGCATTGCTGCCTTGGCGTCAGGCGCAGAGTCTAGCGGTGCGCTTCGCCGACCTGTAGGTGGGGTTGGTGGAGCGCTTACGAACCGACCGTTTGGAAGCCGCGCGGCGGCTCCCAAACGGCGGCTCAGCTCAGACGTTGAGCTGCCGCTGGATAACCCCGCGGTCGGCGGTCGGCGGTCGGCACCCCGGTGGACGATCATCTGCGCAGTTTCGTGCTTCGACGCTTCCCGCACTCGATCATTTATGCCGTGGCCCAAGAGACACTGTTCGTTCTAGCCGTAGCGCACAATCGGCGGAAACCGGGATATTGGCGCGAGCGAGGGAGCCGCTAAGCAAATTCAAGCGGGTGCGGCCGTAACGCAAGCCGCTTCCGTTCGGGCTTAGTCGTGCAGCTCTTCCGAGATCTCAGGCGCCTGTGCCGCTTCAGCGCCCGGCTGCCAGTTCCGGACGTCTACCTTGCCGGTGACCGCGGCGGAGATGAGGGCGGTGCGGTGTTCGCGGAGCAGTTTTATGCTCGCTCTACATTTATCTTGCAGAGTAGATAGGTGTTCGGTTAGTCCTTGTATCCGCGCAGAAATTTCTCGCTGTTCCTGCGGGGGTGGCATTGGAATTAACAGGTGCCGCAGCTGTTCAGCAGTGAGATGGTTAATGGTCGTGCTCGTACCAGAACCACTCAATATTCCCTGCTCCGCAAGTAAACGTAGAACATGCTGCAGATACTCAACCAGTGCAAAACTCCGGCTGCGCACTCGATGAAGCGCCTTTTGGTAAAAACACTCAAATTCCGAATGAGACCATATTGCGCACCGACCAATGTCGCCACCCTCACAAACGAGCAAATCTCCCGGTTTTAAGCTATATCGCAGGCGATCAAGCGGTGAAAAATCCATCGTCGGCAAATTATTTACGTTTATTTGCCCCCATTGAACATCCGTATTCCTCAGATAAGGTGCTAAGAAACGCCCAGTAATGCGGCGCTGGTCTAGCATCTTCCCCAACTGCACCTCATACCACCAACCTATTCGGCCCACGCCCCAATGCGCCGGCACCTCCCCCAGCCACTCGACGCCGCTGTCCTTCATCGGCGCGTCGGGGTTGAGGCCCTTGGTCACGGCGTGGGAGATGACCGCCTGGCGCTTCTCCGTGAGCAGCTCGATCAAGCGCTGCTGCTTGGCGATCAGCCGGTCGGTCTTGGCGGTCTGGTGGTCGAGGAATGCGGCGATGGTGCGTTGTTCATGAATAGGCGGAAAAGCGACTTTCTCGGATAGATATTGGTCGCTGTCGATGTTCTGGATACCCGTAGACTGCTTTATGGAACGGTAATTAACCCTGCCGGCGTATAGCGAGGCATGGAGATAACTCAGAAACCGTGAGTCGTACTCCGCAGCGGGCGTCATCTTGGCAATGAAATTAGCCGTGACTGCAGGCAACGACCGATCCCAACTAACGACGGCGCCCACAAGCTGCCTATCTCCACCCCCAGACTTCTCCAACAACAGGTCCCCGCTCTTCAATGCGCGGGAACGCAGTTCTTTGCTGGAGATATTGCGCAGTGTCAGGTTTGCGTCTTCGGTAGACACGCGGAATCGTTCACGATCGAAATCGGCCACACGGATCACAGGCGTGTCGTTTTCATCACCTTGCGCCTCGTCGCCCCACACGCCGTTGCGACAATCGAGCACGCTTCGCTTGAGCTGTGCCAATACCCAGTGAGTCGGCACGTCACCTATCCAAGGCAAACCAGTGGTCTTGTATTTGGGATAACCGCTATGGCCGCTCATACAGCGACCTCATCCAGAAGCTGCTGAATCTCCCCACTCAATTCCTTCAACTCCCGATCAATCTCCTCCAGCGGCCGCGGCGGCTCGTAGCGGTAGAAATGCCGGTTGAACGGAATCTCGTACCCCACGACACCCACCTCCCCGTCCTTCGGGTCGCGCTTGGCTTGGTCAATCCAGGCATCGGGCACATGGGGCAGGACCTCGCGCTCGAAGTAGGTCTGCACGCTCTCGGCCAGCGGGACGTTCTCGTAGTCGCGCAGCTCGGGATCCGGCTCGGGATTGCCCTGCTTGTCCAGGCAGACGTCGGCGGCTTCGTCCCGTTCGGAGAGCGCATTGAGCACGGCTTTCAGGGCGGGCGCGCCGAGTTTGAGCTCTTGGGTCTTCAGGGCGGCTTTCAGGTGCTTGGTGAAGGCCTCGCGGTTGCGGTAGACACGGTCCTCGTCGAGCCGTTCGCAGGCGGCGAGCAGGCGCACCTGGTCCAGCTCGGGCAGCTTCTGGACAGGCTTTTCCTCGCGGATGCGGTGCAGGCGCTCGGGGCTTGCCTGGAAGTTCAGCCGCAGGGGGCGCTCCACGGTGATGCGTCGGTAGCCGAAGTCGCGGGTGTCGAAAAGCTTGCTCGCCTCGGTGGCTTCAAAATCGCCGTAAAGCCGGACGATGGCTTCGATGTCGGCATCCAGCAGCAGCTTGCGCTTGCTGCCCAGGGAGCGGCGCATCTTGCCGAAACGCTCGGTGGCGTTGATCAGCTGCACCTTGCCCCGGCGCGCCGGGGGCTTGTGGTTGTTGAGCAGCCAGATGTAGGTGGCGATGCCGGTGTTGTAGAACATGTCGGTGGGCAGGGCGACGATGGCTTCCAGCAGGTCCTGCTCCAGGATGTGGCGGCGGATCTCCGATTCGCCGCTGCCCGCGCCGCCGGTGAAAAGCGGCGAACCGTTGAGGATGATGCCGATGCGCGCGCCGCCCTGTTTGGCATCCTGCATCTTGCTCATCAGGTGCATGAGGAACAGCAGGGAGCCGTCGGAGACCCGGGGCAGGCCGGGGCCGAAGCGGCCCCGGTGGCCCTTGAGCTTGTGCTCGTCGCCGACCTGGCGCTGGACCTTCTTCCAGTCCACGCCGAAGGGCGGGTTGGAGAGCATGAAGTCGAAGTGCTCTTCGGCGAGCTGGTCGTCGGAGAGGGTGTTGCCCAGCTTGATGCTGTCGACGCTTTGGTCCTTGATCAGCATGTCCCCCACGCAGATGGCGTAGGACTCGGGGTTGAGCTCCTGGCCGAAGAGCTTCACGCGGGTATCGGTGCTGATGCTCTTCACGTACTCCTCGCCTTCGGAGAGGAACCCGCCGGTGCCGGCGGTGGGGTCGTATATCTTGATGATCTTGCCGGGCTGGAGCTTCTCTTCCTGGCCGGTTAACACCAGCGAGGTGGTGAGGTGGACGATGTCCCGGGGGGTGAAATGCTCGCCGGCGGTGTCGTTGGAGGATTCGGCGAACTTGCGTATCAGCTCCTCGAAGACCAGGCCCATGGTGTAGTTGTCCACGGCCTTGGGGTGCAGGTCGATGGCGGCGAAACGCTGGACCACCAGGTACAGCAGATCGGCGCTGTTGAGCTGGTCGAGGAAGTCGTCGAAATTGAACTGATCGAAGATGCCCCGCGCGGCCGGGCTGAAGGACTGCACGTAGCGGGCCAGGTCGTCGAAGGTCTGGGTGTCGGAGAGGCTGCCCAGGCTGAGCTGGGAGGTGTTGTAGAACTGCTGGCCGGAGGCCTTGAGCAGCAGTTTGTCGGCCAGTGCCTCGGGCTGGCCGCGGGTTTGCTCGGCGGTGCGCAGCACTTCGTCCTTGCTGGGCTCCAGCACGCATTCCAGGCGGCGCAGCAGGGTGAAGGGCAGAATCACCCGGCCGTACTGGGACTGCCTGAAATCACCGCGCAGCAGGTCGGCGACGGACCAGATGAAATCGGCGAGGGAGCGGAAGTTTTCGACCATGGGGCGGGCTGCTCTTGTACTTGTTGGGTCAGCCCGCCAGTTTGCCATGTCGGGGGCGGTGTTTTAATGGCTGTTTGGCAGGATTCCAAAACTGTCCAGCAGGGCAAGCACTATCATCAGCGTGGTGGATGGCACGAACGTCCAGAAGAACAAATGTGCCATGACAATGTCGTAGCGGGTGGCATGCTGTCTGAGCACTCTCGCGTCCGCCCAGAACGCGGATAGGCTTCCAGCGTGTAATTTGTCGAACAGGCTGACCGGCAAGACCAGCGCCTCGGCAACATTGAAGATGCGCCAACCGCTGATCAGTTCAATCCCCATGCGCTTTCGGATGTCGGCGGTTCGGCTAAGCCGGCGGACGGTTGTCCGCCCGAAGATCACGAAAAACACCCAGCCGACGAGCACACCCAGGGCGAAGAAACCCAATAACATCACCTTTAATTCCACAGTTCCCGCACTCCACGCATAATGGCGTCATACCACGAACCCGCGCCGTCTCGGACTTTTCCATTTACCACAATGGTCGTAGTGGCCGTGGCCCCAACCACGACCGCACCTCCCACCAACAAACCTACCCATCCTATGGGCGTTGCCATGACGAGCAGTCCCAGCGCCATGCTTCCGGCTTTGGCCGTCATACCACCCGCCGCTGCTCCCAGCGCAAAACTCGCCGACTCCACAAACATCTCCCGCTCCCACTCGCCGCCAGCCTGGTAACTGTTGTGGATCTGCCCCACCCCGGCGCCGAAATCCACCACCGCCAGCCCGTTACCCAAGTGCTTCGCGTACCGGGCGTACTTCACCAGAGCATGTGCCTCGGCCTGATTACTCACATGCAGCTTGCTCACCCCACGGCTGCTGGTGGCGATATTCAGTGCACGCTGAGCATTGGTAAGCGACAGGCCTCGGCGGCTGCGCACTCGTCGGCGGATCATGTCCAGTTCCAGTCCGAACGAACGCTGCATCTCGGCGAAACGTTTATGGGCATGCTCCTTGGCCATGCGCCGAATCGCGCTGGAGGCATCCACTTCCACGGCCTTGCGGTAGCGCATCAAGGCATCCTGATAATTCGCCACCGCCCGCGTGAAACCGTCAATGCGATTGGTGTACACGCCGGCGGCAGCACTCGCGCCAGCTGCCTGGTAGTCCCGCAGACGGCCCATCAACTCGGCCAGGGCCAGGGTGGTATCGGGGTCGTGGGTTTGTGCGAGTTCGCTCAGGTTGCGCAGATCTTTGGGGGGCGCGAGGCGCAGGGTCGCGAGGATGGCCTCGTCCCGTGGCGATGGGGCGGTGCCCAGCAGGTAGGGGCGGTCGGCGTTGATGCGGTTCGCGGGCCGGCGGCCGGCATAGAGCGAAGGCGATTGAGCCGAGCAAGCGGTATCCAGAACGGAGGGAGGCAGGGAGCGGGTGCTCAGGAGCACTTCGGTCATGGGAACATCCTTGTTGTTCGTGTTGTGTGCAAGGGGCTTGTCGGCCTCGGTTGGAACGCTTTTCCGTGCGTGCCGTGGGGTCGGGGCCGAGGGGGAACTTTAGCAGCCGGGTGGGTGGGGTCAATGGTTGGGGGGGGGGCGGGGATCCCGGGTTCCCGCCTTCGGCTCCACCCGGGCTACGCGGGGCCGGGAGCCGGGTACGTCCTAGGGCTCCCAGGGGAACTTGCCCTCGGTGACATAGCGGCGGATGTTCTCCCGCAGAGCCGGATCGCCGAACAATGCGCGATTGGCCGCCAGGGCCAGGGGCTTTTGCCGCTGCAGGTCATCCTCCAGCTCGCCCAGGTACGCCTTGTAGCGGGCCAGCGCCTGCCGGTCCAGATGCCGCAGCCGCAGCAGATGCTTGCGCAGGGCCCCTTCCACCGACGCCTCCATCACATCCACCAGCCCCCAGCGCAGCGCTTCCTCGGCGGGCAGCGGCCGGGTGCTGAGGGTGAGGTAATTGGCCTTCTGCACCCCGGTGCGTCGAATCAGGAATGGCAACACGCAGGCCGGGTACAGGCCGAACAACAGCTCGGAGAGGCTGAAAACCGCGCTGTCATCGGCCAGCACCATGTCCGAGGCGGCGACGAAACCCACGCCGCCGGCGTTCACCCGCCCCCGCACCACGCTGATGCTGATGAAGGGGCCGCGCGCCAGGCGCAGCCACAGCGCATAGAGCGGTTCCGGATCGGGCACCTCGGCACTGTCCGCCAGGGCCTCGAAGTCGCCGCCGGCGCAGAACACCTCCGTCGTGCCTTCCAGGGTTAGCACGGTCACCGGAGGCTCGCCGTCGCTGCCGTCGGCCTGCTCGCAATGATCGAGCAGCGCGGCGAATTCCTCGATCATCCGGGCATTGATGGCATTGCCCGCCTCGGGGCGGTCGAAGCGCACCCGGCACACGCCTTCGTGGAAGCTCACATCCAGCGTTTGATAATTCATCCCCGCTCCCCCGGCACCCGCAACGCCAGCGCAGTATTAATGCCGCCAAAGCCGAAAGAGAGTTTCAGGGCATGGCGCACGGCCTGCTCCCGCGGCTCGCCGCGCACCCAGCGCAATGCGGGGTCCAGCGGATTGTCCAGATTGCGGGTGGCGTGCAGGCGGCCATCGCGCATCTGCAGGGCCACCGCCGCCGTCTCCACCGCGCCCGCGGCGCTCAGACCGTGGCCGATGAGGGACTTACTGGCATTGATCCAGGCGCCGGCGAGGCCCGCCTGGCGGTATAGCTCCAGCTCGGTGTCATCACCCCGCGGCGTGCCCGTGGCGTGGGCATTGATGTAGTCGATCTGCTCGGGCGCCAGGCCCGCCTGGGCCAGGGCCGCGGCCAGCACCCGCCGCTGCCCGGCGGCTGAGGGGTTGGTGCCTCGCTCGCCGTCCACCAGCTGGGCGCCGCCCGCCACCGCGGCGTAGCCCTGCCCCGCGGGCACGCTATCGCTGCGCTGTATCACCAGCGCGGCGCTGGATTCGCCGTAGATGAAGCCATCACGGTCCCGGTCGAAGGGCCGGCAGGCCAGCCCAGGCTGGCCGGCGTAGCGCTCGGAACCCAGTGCGCCCAGGGCGCGCATGCCCTGCAGATCGAACATCGAGACATCCTGCAGGGCGCCCAGGGCGATGCAGGCGTCCACCCGGCCCGATTTCACTGCCGCCACGGCCTCCAGCACGGCCAGGGTGCCGCTGGCCGAGGCGCCGCCCAGCGTATGGGCGAAACCGCGGATGGGGAAATGGCCGCAGCACACGGCGGCCAGATCGGTATCGAAGAAGCCGTAACCGTGGCGCGGCGGCAGAAAGGCCAGCCGCTCGGCATAGGCCTGCCGGGCGAGCATCTGCTCACGGGATTGCAGATTGGCGCCGCCGACGATCAGGCCGATGCGCTCGGGTTCAAGCGCCGCCAGACCCGCCTCGCGCCAGGCCTCGTCCAGCACGGCCACGGCCACCTGTGCGCCCAGCCCGGCACTGCGGGCCACCCGCGGCGCCAGCAGGGCCGGCACCTCGGGCAGTTCCACGCCGATGAACGGGGCGCCCGCGCCCGAACCTTCGGGGCATTGCCGACCCGGGCGGCGCAAGCGATCGAAGGCATTCTCGCCGCCGTAGAGGCCACGGCGCAGACTGTCCTTGCCGAAACCGAAACCGGTGGCGACGCCGATGCCGCTGATCAGCGGCGCGCCGGGATCAGGCGGCAAGCCGGGCATGCAGCAGATCGGCCAGTTCACCGAGGTTGCGCGGGCCGTGTACCTGGACCAGCGGGATACGCAGATCCAGCGCCTCCAGGGTGGCGACGATCACGTCCTTGCGCTCTATGGAATCCACGCCCAGGTCCGCCATGGCATCGTCCCGGCCGATGGGGTGATCTTCCAGCTCCGGCAGCACCGCGCGGATCTCGCGGACCAGCAAGTCGAAAATCTGTTCACTGTTCATTACATCCAATCCTTACACCCAGCGGTAATTGCGGTGATAGCCCTCGATGGAATCCAGCACCAGCCGTCCACCGGTCTGATAGGCCGCCCAGGCACCGGGGATCAGCTGCTGATCCAGCACCGCGTCCCGGGTCCCGAAGCGCACGGCATGACCGCCGCGCAGCAGGGTCTCATACTCGTCCATGCTCAGCGGGTAGCGCTGATCCAGCGCCCCGTCGATGTCCATGGCCCGCAGCCGCGCCTGGCCCTGGGCATCGGCCACGCCGCTGAAAAACTCCGAGCAGCAGCCGGAGCCGTAGGAAAACAGCCCCAATCGCCGGGGTGCGGTGAAATCACCGCTGGCCAGGGTGCCGGCCAGGGCCAGGAACACCGACCCGCCGGCGGTGTTGCCAACCCGCTTGCCGTAGCTCAGGCTCGCCGCCATGCGCTGTTCGAAATCCGCCTCGATCTCGGCGGGCTTCGCCTTGTACAGGGCGCGCATCAGCTGGCGATGGGCGCCTTTGACCATGCCACCGAAGGGGGTGTGGAAGCACAGGTAATCGAAGGTCTGGCGGAAATCCGCCTCTTCCACCCGACGGGCATAGTCACGCCAGGCGCCCTCGCAGCAATCCAGATAGGCCATCAGGGAGAGATCGGCGTCCCCCGCCTCGGTATCGGGCCCCGGGCGGCAGGTGTCCATGACCTCGAAGGCATGGTTGCCGTAGGCGCCCTGATCGATGCGCAGCACATGGGGCGTGTCGCTGACCAGCATGGCCACGGCGCCGGCCCCGGAACTGGGCTCGGAATAGGCCCATTCCTCGATGGCGCCTTCGTCGGCCAGGGCGAAACGGGAGATATCGGTGGTCACCACCAGGGCCTTCGCCCCCGGCGAGGTGCCGGAGAGCAGGAAGTTCACGGCCATCTGCAGCCCCGCCGCCCCCGAGTAACAGGCCTGCTTGATCTCGAACAGCCGGCAGTTGGGCGCCAGGTCCAGGTAGCGGTGCAGCCAGGTGCTCAGCGACTTGCCGAAATCCATGCCGGACTCGGTGCAGGCCACCACCAGCTCGATGCGGCCGCGCTCCGCCTCGTCCAGGGCATCGAGCAGGGGCCGCGCGGCGTTCACCGCGAAGGTGACCGGGTCCTCGTAGGGCAGCGCCACGGTTTTCTCCTGCATCAGCAGGTTCTCGAAGCGGGGCATGTCCAGGCCCCGGTGGGTGCAAAGCTCGCGCACATCCAGGCAGGCCGCGCCGCCGTAGACGTTCATGGCCTCGATGCCGACCGCAACCATCAGCTTTCTCCCCCCACCCGTACCGGTAGCCGCGCCAGGCCCCGGGCGTTCATGCGATCCAGGCGCCATTGCGGCGCACCGGCCAGTTCCAACTGCGAATACCGATCCAGCAGAGCATTGAAAGCGATATCCGCCTCCAGTCGCGCCAGGGGCGCGCCGATACAGAAATGCGCGCCGCCGCCGAAGGTGAAATGGGCATTGCTACGGCGCGCCAGGTCCAGCTCATCGGGACGCTCGAAGCGTGCCGGGTCCCGATTCACCGCACCGATCAGGCCGATGACCGGGGCGCCGGCGGGTATGCGCACATCGCCCAGTTGAAAGTCCTCGATGGCCACCCGCAACACCATATTGCCGCCGGGCTCGTAGCGCAGGAATTCCTCGATGGCGGTGCGCATCAATTCACGCTGCGCTCGCAGCCGCTGCAATTGCTCCGGGTGGCGCAGCAGCAGCATCAGGCCATTGCCGATCAGGGTCACGGTGGTCTCGTGGCCGGCGATCAACATGGCCACCAGATTGACCAGGGTTTCCTCCTCATTGAGCACGCCCTCATCGTTGGCGCGTATGGCCATGTCCATCAGGCTCTCGCCGGGGGCCTCCCGGCGCTCAGCCAGGTGTCCGCGCAGGTAGTCCTTGAACTCGGTGAGCGCGCTCAGCGCCTCGCGCTTCTGCGCCTGGCTGATCATGATGTCGCCGATGCGGATCAGCGCATCGCTCCAGCGGCTGATCTGATCGTCCATGGCGGGGGGCATATCGAACAGCTCGCACAGCACCCGCAGGGGCATGGGCCCGGCGTAGGCCTGGATCATCTCCACTTCGCCCCGCTCCGGCATGGCCGCCAGCAGCTTGTGCGCCTGCTCCACGATCATGGGTTCCAGGGCCTTGGTGGGCCGGGGCTTGAAGGCGCACTCGTAGACCCCGCGCATGCGTCCGTGATCCGGCGGATTGGCGTTGATCATCTGGGCGTGGAATTCGCTGAACAGCCGGTGACCCAGCGGATCGCGCTCGCGGTATTCCGGCGTGGCCCAACCGTCGCGCCACAGACGGGTGTCCCGGCCCATGCGGGAGGACTTCACCACCCGGGAGAAGGCCTCGTGGCCGAGGACGAAATACACGCCCGAGGCGGCATCGAAATGCACCGGCCCCAGACGCTGCAGGCGGCACAACTCGCCGTAGGGCTGTTCGAGAAAGGCCGGGTCGGAGAGCATCGCCCACCAGTCGATGCCGGCGTCGGGGGCGGTATGTGGTGTCTCGCTCATCCAGCCTCCCGCCGCGACGGGGACGCTGCGGCGGGGCGGCCGGGCTTGGCGATGGGGCACTCAGACATGCTTGGCTCGTTATCTTGTTGGGCTGAGATCAACAAAGCATAAAGCCCGGAGACCTCATGGGAAAGGCGCCGAACCGCCCAGGCACTCCGCCACGACCTGATGCAGATGCACGGCGCGGGGCCGCGCGGCGGGTGTGCGCAGCGCCAGCGCCATGAGGTGCTCGGCGGTGGGCCGGTAGCGCTGGAAGCACCAGCGCTCCGGCCGATCCTCGATCTGTGCCGAAAACCGTATGGTGAGCGGCTCGAGTTCGAAGGCGAAGGCATCCAGCGGCAGGGAGAGCCCCAGACCCACGGCCTTGATATAGGCTTCCTTGAGCGTCCACAGGGTGAGCAGCGCTTCGTGCCGGTCGGCCTCCGGCCGGGCGGCTAGCCAGGCACATTCCGAGGGCGCGAAGTAGCGATCGGCCAGCGCCAGACCGGGCGGCCTGCGGCCCAGCCATTCCACGTCCACGCCCACGTCCTGCTCCAGGCTCACGGCGACCGCCGCCAGGCCGCGGGTATGGGACAGATTCACGCGGTAGGGCGGCACGCCAGGCGCCGGCACCAGCTCGGGCTTGCCGTAAACATTGAGGCTGAAGCGCAGATCCGGCGCGCCCAGCCCGGTGAGCGCGGAGAGAGTCGCCCGCAACAAGGCATGGGCCGCGATGTAGGCGCGCCGGTCATGGTCGAAGTGGAAACGCGCCGCCCGCTCACGCTCTGCCGCGTCGAGCAGTGCTTCCAGGGCCGGCCAGCGGGCCTCGGGCACCGTCTCCAGCGGCAGATGGCCCAGGTAGGCATCTCCCAGGGCCAGCGCTGACCGTATCTGCCCCGGCTCCGCCCGCGCGGCAAGGGCACGGGTTTCCATCCCGCTCATCCGCGCTGGCGACTGCACCGCATCGGCAGGTTCCGCAGGCCTCGCTGATTGGTGCGATCCGACCACCAGACCGGCTCCCCGGCCAGCTCGATCCGCGGAAAACGCGCCAGCAGGGCCTCGAAGGCGGCACTGGCCTGCATCCGCGCCAGGGCCTTGCCGATGCAGACATGGGCACCGCCGCCGAACACCGAATGGGCGTTCGGCTTGCGGGCCACGTCGAACACATCGGGGTCGTCGAAGCGGGCCGGATCCCGGTTGATGGCCGGCACCAGGCCGATCACCAGGGAGCCGGCGGGCATGTGCACCCCGGCGCAGCGGAAATCGCTGATCGCCACCCGGAGAATGAAATTGAGCGCCGGCTGGTAGCGCAGCATCTCCTCCACCGCCGGGCGCATCAGCTCAGTGTCGCCGCGCAGCCGCGCCAGCTGCTCGGGATGCTCCAGCAGGGACAGCATGCCGTTTCCCAGCAGGGTCACGGTGGTCTCGTTGCCGGAGATGAGCCCGAGCAGGTTGTTCAGCGCTTCCTCCTCGTCCAGCGCGCCGTGCTCGCAGGCGGCCAGGGCCAGGCCGATGAACCCCTGTTCGGCGCCGGCCCGATGCGAGGCCAGATGCTCGCGCAGGTAGGCCTTGTAGGCGCGCAGCGCATCCAGCGCCTCCTGCTTTTGCTCCGGCGACATCATGATGTCGCCAATTTTGAGTAGCGCCGCGTTCCATTGCGCCAGCTGCGCATCCATCTCGGGGGGAATCTCGAACAGATTGCGCACAATGCGCAGCGGCAGGTGATTGGCGAAGGCGCTCATGAAGTCCACGGGCGTGTCGTCGGGCACGGCCTTCAGCAAGCGGCGAACCTCGGCCTCGATCATGGGCCGGTGCCGGGTGAGCGAGGCCGGGCGCAGGGCGTCCTCGAAGACGTCGCGCATGCGCCGATGATCCGGCGGATTGGCATTGACCATCTGGCGTTGGAACTCGCTGAACAGCTGATAGCTCAGCGGATCGCGCTCCTCATTGCCCGGCCGACTCCAGCCATTGGTCCACAGCCGGGTATCGCGGCCCATCTCCGGCGCCCGGGTCAGGCTGCGGAAGGCCTCGTGCCCCAGCACGAAGTAGATATCGGAGCCCGCGTCGTGGTGTACCGGTGCCTGCTCGCGTATCCGCTTGAGCGCCGGAAAGGGGTCACGCAGAAAGTCCGGATCGGTGAGCAGGGCCCACCAGTCGATCCGGGCGGGGGCGTGTTGCGTTTGCGTAGTCATTGATCAGTACCCGAAGCGCACCGGGAATTCGTTGAGCCCGCGCTGATCGCTGCGATCGGTCCACCACACGGGCTCGCCGGCCAGCTCGATGCGCTGGAACCGATCCATCAGGGCGTTGAAGGCGACCTCACCCGTCATCCGCGCCAGCGCCTTGCCGATGCAGATGTGGGGGCCGCCGCCGAAGGCGGAGTGGTGATTCGGCCGCCGGGTGATATCGAAGGCGTCGGGATTCTGGAAACGGGCCGGGTCGCGGTTGATCGCACCCACCAGGCCGATGGCCAGCGAGCCGGCGGGGATCACCACATCGCCGCACTGGAAGTCCTCGATGCCGGCACGGGGAATCAGGCTGCTGCCGGGCTCGAAACGCAGCATCTCCTCGATGGCACGGGGCATCAGCTCGCGCTGGGCGCGCAGCTGCTCGAACTGTGCCGGGTACTGCAGCAGGGAAAGCAGGCCATTGCCCAGCAGCGTGAGCGAGGTGCGGCTGCCGGAGATGAGCATCACCACGTTGTTGACCAGCTCTTCCTCGTCCATGACGCCGGCATCGGCGGCCGCCAGCGACAGGCCGATGAAACTGTCCTCGGGGTGCGCGCCGCGATCGGCCAGGTGGTCGCGTACATAGGCCTTGAACTCGCTCTGGGCCTGCTGGGCCTGGCGCTTCTGCGCCGGCGTCATGACGATGTTGCCCAGCCAGCTCAACGCCGCGATCCACCGGGCGATCGGCTCGTCCATCGCCTCGGGGATGTTGAACAGCCGCAGCGATATGCGATGAGGCAGCGGATTGGCGAAGGCATTCATGAATTCCACCGGCCGATCCGCCGGCAGCTCATCCAGCAGGCGCCGGCACTCTTCCTCGATCGTGGCCCGGTGGGCCATCATGCTGCGCGGGTTGAAGGCCTTCTCGTAGACGCCGCGCATGCGCCGGTGATGCGGCGCATTGGCGTTGATCATCTGCGGCTGGAATTCGATGAACAGTTCGTAGGTCTCCGGGTCGTTCTCGCGGTTCTCGGGGCTGCTCCAACCCTTGGCCCAGAACCGGGTATCCCGGCCCATCTGTGGCGTCTTGGCCATGGCGTTGAACTCACGGTGGCCGAGCACGAAGTAGATCTCGGAGGCCGGATCGTAGTGGATGGGCGAGAGCTCCCGGATCCGATTCAGCTCGGGATAGGGGTTGGCGAGAAACTGCGGGTCGCTCAGCATCGTCCACCAATCCACGTCGAAGGACGGCGCGCGGGTGTCGGCGAGGGTTTGCTCTTGTTGTTCAGACATGCTGGAAATCCTGGGGCCGGTGGGCGTAGATATGGAACACGGGAGCGCCACCCTGGGCCATGGGGTGGTCATCGACCACCGTGCGGTAGCCGCGCTCCTCGAGCTCGGCGCGCATGCCGTGCAGCTCTTCCTCGCCCCGGTGCACCTCCACCAGCAGCTGGCGGATGCGCGGCCAGAGCGCCGGGGAGATACCGTCGAGCACCGCGCGCTCCTGCCCCTCGGTGTCGATCTTCAGCAGGTCTATGGTGTCGATGCCGTGGCGGGCCACCACCCGCTCCAGAGTGTCGACCTCGGCGGTCACGGCCTCCTTGCGGAACAGCCGGTCGATGAAGGCCTCGTCGTCCAGGCGCTCATGGGCGCCGCTGCGATCGATGATGGCGCGGATCTCCTCGCTGGCGCCTTCGCCGAAGAGCAGATTGCGCAGCCCCTCGGCGAGCCGGCCGCCGGTCTCCGGCTCGCCGTTGGACAGGGCCGAGAGCCCCGGAAAATAATCGAATTCGAGCTGCCCCGGCGCGGCGCCCAGGGCCATCTGGTGCACCTCGACCGGCCCGCCCATGCTGGCGGCATTGCGCCGCAGGGCCTCGAAGGCGCCGGGCATGGGTTCGAAGGCGAAGATACGGGCCTCGGGGCAGAGATCGCGCAGGCGCAGGCAGAAGAGACCGATATTGGCACCCACGTCGAAGTAGACGCCGTCGGCCGGCAGGCTCAGGCCGTGGCGGGTCAGATCGTCCGAGACGATCTCATGCCAGCCGAAGCCGACTTCGTAGGCGTTGACGCAATGAATATTGCGTCCGTCCGGCAAGGTCGTGCTCGGACACTCTTCGATCTGCGACATCGGCTCGCTCCCCCGTGCATTATTGGCGCTCCCGGCGGAGCATTATTGTGAAAGCCTGCGCGCAGCATATGTCAGGCAGCCCACCGCCCGCCAGCCATGCCGAACCTCGCCGCTCATGGCTGCGCCCCGGCCCAGGCCGCACCGCAGAACTGGACCGAGGCCCGTGTTGCTCCCCTCCGACTTGCGATAGCCCACCCGGCGGGCGACTTCCAGGCGTGCCCGCTCATCGAGGCTGCGCTAGATTCCACCCTCCCGGCGCCCCCAGAAGACAAACATGCAAGTGTCCTGCGTCGCGGTTCCCGGCACTCGCGCAACGAGAACAAACATGGACAACAAGAACAGACCCTACGCCGCCGCTTGCTTTCTTCGCATGGTTTTTCTGGCCCTGCTGGGTGCTCTCGCCAGTGGTTGCGCCACGACTTATCAAGTCGATCCCAAGCTGGTCGCGGACTTCGAGCCGGAAATGCAGCCGGCGGACGACGAAACCCTGATCTACCTCATTCGCCAGGATAACTTCCAGGGCGGCGCACGCGCCGTCTGGGTCGCCCTCGACGAGGAGGTCGTGGGCAAGGTCGGCTCCGGTGAATACACGGTATTCAAGACCAAAGCCGACGTGCATACCGTCAACCTGGTGCAGCAGCGGGTGGGCTTCGGCTACCAACCGGTGGACGACCGGGCCGGCAAAACCGTGTTCCTGTACTTCGCCATCCCGGAAGGCATGAGCGAGGTGGATGCGGACCTGGGCAAGTCCATGGTGATGCAGACCCGCCGCGCGGCGGACTACACCGACTCGGCACCGAACCAAGGTCATGACAACGGTCTGCTCAATCCGGGCCGCCTGGGCCTGGAAACCATGGTAGAGGCCGATTCCTCTCTGGAGCCTGATGCGGACAGCGCGGTGCTTACCGTGTTCCGCGACAAGGACCTCATCGGTCAGATCCCCTTCGGGATCTGGCACGAATCCGGCTGGCTGGGGGATCTGCACGGGCAGCAATACACCCAGACCCGTCTTGAACCCGGCACCCATCGTTTTCTGGCCCTCGGCGAGAGCTATGCGGCGCTGGAAGCGGAATTGGAAGCGGGCAAGGAGTACTTCATCCAGCTGCATGTGGGCATGGGCTGGAACGAAGCCGATCTGGATCTGAACCCGATCGATGGCGCCAACGAGCGGAAGCGTCTGCAGAGTGTGAAGGCAGAGTACAGCGCCGTGCGCCCCAACACCGAACTGACTGCGCAACGGGTTCTGCAAGTCCGTTTCGAGCGGGCCGGACACTACATTGAGCGGGCGCTGAGCGAAATGGAAAGCGGGAAGCTGGAAGCGACGGTGCTGCGTCCGGAGAACGGCCTGTAAAGGGCGGTCTTTAACCACGGTTCCGGCCAGGGGCTCTGCCCTGGCCGGAACCTCTCGAGAGGGATCCCCGCTGCCCGCTCGCCGTCAGGACGAGCCGAGCGCAAGCTCAACGCCGCCTTAGAGCAGCACCTTCTCGATACCGCCCCGCTTCGCCCGCTCGATGAAGTCGCTCTGCCAATCCTCGCCGAGCAGCATGCGCGCCATCTCGATGACGATGTAATCGGCATCCACCCCGGTGTCCTCGGAGTAGCGGGACAGGCCCTGCAGGCAGGCCGGGCAGGAGGTGAGCATCTTCACCTTGTTCTTCTCCGCCACCGGCGCGCCGCTGATCTCGAGCAGATCGTTGTTGATCTCCTCTTCCTTGCGGTAACGCACCTGGGTGGCGATATCCGGGCGCGCCACGGCGAAGGTGCCCGCCTCGCCGCAGCAGCGATCGTTCAGCTTCACCTCGGTGCCCATGAGCTGGTTGACCACATCCTGGGGCTTGTAGGTCTTCATGGGCGTATGGCAGGGGTCGTGGTACATGTACTGGGTGTCCCCCGCCCCACCGTCCACCCGGTAGCTCTTCTCCAGCAGGTATTCGTGGATGTCCAGCAAGCGACAACCGGGGAATATCCGCTCGAATTCGTACTTCAGCAGCTGATCCATGCAGGTGCCGCAGGAGACGATGACCGTCTTGATGTCGAGATAGTTCAGGGTGGTGGCCACCCGATGGAACAGCACCCGGTTCTCGGTGGTGATCTGCTTGCCCTTGTCCACATCGCCGGCGGAGGTCTGCGGGTAGCCGCAGCAGATGTAGCCCGGCGGCAGCACGGTCTGGGCGCCGGCGTGGCTGAGCATCGCCATGGTGGCCAGGCCAATCTGGCCGAACAGGCGCTCGGAGCCGCAGCCGGGGAAGTAGAACACCGCGTCCGAATCCTCCGTGACCCTGGCGGGGTCCCGAACGATGGGCACGACCTTGTCATCCTCCAGCCCCAGCTCCGCCCGGGCGGTCTTTTTCGAGCCGGTCTTGGGCAGCGGCTTTTTCACCATGTCCACGACCTTGACCGGAATGCCCAGCAGGCCAGCCTTGCCGGTGGTCTTGCGGGGGCGGTCCTGGACGCCGGTGTCCACCTTCGGCTTGGTCAGGCCCACGGCCTTGGCCACGCTGTGGCCCAGACGCTGGGCGCCGTAGCCGTACTGGATCATGCCGGTGCGCATGGTCTTGATGGCGGTGGCGTCCTTGATGTTCAGAAAGCTCATGGCCGCGGCGGCGGCCGGGTTGCTGCGCCGCTGGCCGCGCTCCTTGAGGATGGAACGCATGCGCACGGTGACGTCGCCAAAATCGATGTTCACCGGGCAGGGGTTGAGGCAGCGATGGCAGATGGTGCAGTGATCCGCCACATCGTTCATCTCGTCCCAGTGCTTGACCGACACACCGCGCCGGGTCTGCTCCTCGTAGAGGAAGGCCTCGATCATCAGGCCCGTGCCGAGGATCTTGTTGCGCGGGGAGTACAGCAGGTTGGCCCGGGGCACGTGGGTGGTGCATTCGGGCTTGCACTTGCCGCAACGCAGGCAGTCCTTGATGTCCTCGTTCAGCGCCCCAAGCTCGCTGGCCTCCAGGATCAGCGCTTCCTGCTGCACCAGACGAAGACTCGGGGTGTAGGCATTGGTGAGGCCGGAACCGGCCAGCAGCTTGCCCTGGTTGAAGCGCCCCCGGGGGTCGACCTTCTGCTTGTAGCCGGTGAAGTTGTCCACCACGGCCTGATCCAGGTACTGCATCTTGGTGATGCCGATGCCGTGCTCACCGGAGATCACCCCGTCCAGCCGGTTGGCCAGCGCCATCACCTCGTCCACGATCCGCTCCGCCTCGTGCATCATGGCGTAATCGTTGGAGTTGACCGGGATGTTGGTGTGCACATTGCCATCACCCGCGTGCATGTGCAGGGCGACGAACAAGCGGCTGGAGAGTACCTGCTGGTGGATCTCGTCGAGCTTGCGACGCACCGGCTCCAGGTCCCGACCGTCGAAGATCTCCTTCAGCGGCCGCTCCAGCTCCGCACGGTAGGACAGGCGCAGGGCACGACGCAGCAGCAGCTGGATGAGGGTGTCGCCCTCGCGTCGGTCGGCCCGGGCCCTGTCGTCCAGCAGCGCGTCGAACTCGCCGGCATCACCGTCCAGGTTGTCCAGAATCCCGGCCCAGCGGGCCTGCACCTGATCGAGCCGGGCAAGCGCCGCGCGCTGCTTGGAATGCAGCTGCCGGTCCTCGCTGCCCTCTTCCAGGTCGCCGGCGAAATCCGGGCGGTCCTTGAGCTCGGTGATGGGCGCGGCGAGGTACTCGCGCAGCGCCGGAATCATGGCGAGCTTGTTCCGGGTGGACTGCTTGATGTTGATCCGCTCGATGCCCTCGCTGTACTCGGCGAGCTTGTCCAGCGGGATCACCACGTCCTCGTTGATCTTGAAGGCGTTGGTGTGGCGGGAGATGGCGGCGGTGCGGGAGCGATCCGCCCAGAAGGTCTTGCGCGCTTCCGCCGATACGGCAATGAAGCCTTCACCGTTGCGGGCATTGCACAGGCGCACCATGCGCGAGGCGGCCGCGGCGCAGGCGTCCTGGTCCTCGGCGCCGATGTCGGCGATCAGCACCATCTTCGGCCGCTCGCCTCGGGCGCCCTTGGGGCTGTAGCCCACGGCGCGCACGTAGCGCTCGTCCAGATGCTCCAGGCCCGAGAGCTTCACCGCGGTGTCTTTCTTCAGGTCGTCGATGATCTCGACGATGGCGGGCACGGCCTCGCGCAGGTCATCGCCGTAGAACTCCAGGCAGACGGTGCGGATGTGGGCGGGCATCTTGTGCAAAATGAAGCGCGCCGAGGTGATCAGCCCGTCGCAGCCTTCCTTCTGCACCCCGGGCAGCCCGCCCAGGAACTTGTCGGTCACGTCCTTGCCCAGGCCCATCTTGCGGAACAGCCGCCCGGGGAAGCTCATCACCTCCGGTTCGCCCTTCACGGTCTTGCCGTCGGCGGCGTAGCGGGTAACCCGAAAGCGCACGGTTTCCTGGTCGTGAATCTTGCCCAGGTTGTGTTCCAGGCGCTCCACCTCCAGCCATTCGGCATCGGGGGTAACCATGCGCCAGGAGACCAGGTTGTCCAGGGTGGTACCCCAGAGCACGGCCTTCTTGCCGCCGGCGTTCATGGCGATGTTGCCGCCGATGGTGGAGGCATCCTGGGAGGTGGGATCGACCGCGAAGATCAAGCCGTGCTTGCCGGCCAGGTCCGCCACCCGGCGGGTAACCACGCCGGCGCCGCAGCGCACGGTGGGCACTTCCGCCGCCACACCGGGCAGCGGAATGCGCTCCACCGCGCCCAGGTCTTCGAGTTTCTCGGTGTTGATGACCGCTGAATCCTCGGTGAGCGGTACGGCACCGCCGGTGTAGCCGGTGCCACCACCCCGGGGAATCACCGTGAGGCCCAGTTCGAAGCAGGTGGCCACCAGCGCGGCCATTTCCTCTTCGGTATCCGGGGTGAGCACCACGAAGGGCATCTCCACGCGCCAGTCGGTGGCGTCGGTGGCGTGGGAGACCCGGGCCAGACCGTCGAAGTTGATGTTGTCCTTGCGGGTATGGGCGCGGAAGGCCTTGAAGGCGCGCTCCCGGCGGCGCTCGGTGGCGGGGAACCAGGCGGCGAATTCGCGCACCGCGCGGCGGGCCTGCTCGGCGAGGGCCAGGGCTTCCTCGTTGCCCTCGGCGCGTTCGACGATCTGGTCCAGGCGATGATTCATGGCCCCGACCAGCGCCTCCCGGCGCTTGGCGTTCTCCAGCAGGTCGTCCTGGATGTAGGGGTTGCGGCGCACCACCCAAAGATCGCCCAGCACCTCGAAGAGCATGCGCGCGGAAATCCCCGTGCGGCGGCTCTCGCGCAGGCGGTTCAAGGTGTTCCAGGCCTCCTCGCCCAGATAGCGGATCACGATCTCGCGATCGGAGAAGGAGGTGTAGTTGTACGGAATCTCGCGAATACGGGCGGTGCTGGACATGGGGTCCTGTCGAGCTGCTGGAGAAGGAGTGCGGATGATAGCAGGGCCACCACGAGTTCTACAGCGCCGGGGCCGGCAAGGAGCCCGGCGCGGCTCGTTGCGTAGAATGAGCCAAGGCAGCTGGCGAACATAACAGTCTGCTCCCACCACGTGCGCCGACCGAGGAAGGCCCAGTAAGCTCCCCCGTCAAGTAGACAGCTTCAAACTAAAACCCATGGTGTAGGGGGTGAAATGCTCGAGCGGTGTGCGTTCGCCCAGAGCGTCGTGCGGCCGCTCCCCGTTGTATTCGATCAGGCGCACTAGGCGGATTCATCCACTACCACACTTTGGCCCAGGGGCCTCTTCGATAATCGCCAGCACCCGCCCAAGATAGCCGCGGCCTTCGATGGTGGACGTGGATTGCCGCAGGTACGGCGGAATGAGCTCGAGGAACTCCGACTTAGACGTCGGTCGGTATTCAACAAAGGCCTCTAGCATCGCAGGGCGTAAGAGCCGCTCGGCCTCTGGCGTATCCGGTAACTCTTTGCGAATCACTTCTACGTCGAAGGCATGAAGCCGGTCAGCGAGACCAGCCTCGGTAGCAGCGTACTCGGCCACGGACTCTTCTTCGGCATCAAGGCTTTCGACGAGGCTCGCGATCTCGTCAACCTCGACGCCGTGCTCCGCTTCGGATAACGGCGTGGATTTAAGGGACTCAAGTTCGCGGAGGATCGGGATGATCTCCGCTTCCGGGTTCTTGTACCAGTCCGTCGACCAAATCCGCCGAATACGCCAGCCGAGCCCTTCCAGGATCTCTTGCCGAAGCCGGTCGCGGTCGCGCACCGATTTCGCCGAGTGGTAGGTGGCGCCGTCGCACTCGATTCCCATCAGGTAGCGCCCCGGATTGCCAGGATCTTTGACGGCAAGATCGATGTAGAAGCCGGCGACGCCTACCTGCGGTACACTCTCGTAGCCTGCTCGACTCAGGGCCGCAGCTACTGCCACTTCAAAATCGCTGTCCGGCGCTCGGCCGGTCACGTGCTCCATCTGGGGTAGCACGCCGCGCTCGGCATATGAGAGGAAATCCTTGAGCGCACGCACGCCGCGCTTGGAGTTCTCACCGACCACGATGTCATCGGCGACCATTGAGCTGAAGATGTGCATACGCCGACGCGAGCGGGTAAAAAGCACGTTCAGACGCCGCCAGCCCATGTCCGAGTTAATCGGGCCGAAGCGCTGCGGGACTCGAGCTCCGACTTCCTGCGGGCCGTAGGTAAATGAGATGTAAATAACGTCGCGCTCATCGCCCTGGACGTTCTCCAGATTCTTGATGAACAACGACTCGTCGCGGCGAGCATCGCGATCTAGCGCGGCTTGGAAGGGCGCATCGTCTTTCGCGAACACCTCGACCGCGCGCTCGATCTGTTCCCGCTGATCAGCGCTCATCGCCACCACGCCGAGCGTTTCGTCGCTCCGGTTCAGCAGGTGACTACGCACTGCTTCCGCCACCGCCTGTGCCTCCTCGAGGTTGCGGCGATTGACGAAACGTCCTCGCTTCACGCGCACGAATTTTACGCCGTGGTCGCGGGATGCACTGTGTGGCGAGGGGAAGAGCACCAAGTCCCCGTCGTAAAACTGCCGATTCGAGAAGGCAATTAAGCTCTCGTGCTGCGAGCGGTAGTGCCAGCGCAACCGGCGTGCCGAAAACATCGGCAGGGTGGCATCGAGGATGCTCTCGGACTCCTCAAGGGTGGTCGGATCGTCCTCGTCCTCACCCACCAGACGGTCGAAGAAGCTCGTCGGCGGTAACTGTTTCGGGTCGCCGACCACCACCACCTGGGCGCCACGGGCAATTGCGCCCAACGCATCCTGCGGCTTGATCTGCGAGGCCTCGTCCATCACCACCAGGTCGAACTTGATCCCCTCGGGTGCGAGATACTGGGCCACCGACATCGGCCCCATCATGAAGCACGGCTTGAGCCCGACCAGCGCCTCCCCGGCGCGCGCGATCAACTGGCGAATCGGCAAATGACGCTTCTTCTTGGCACACTCGTGACGAAGTAGCGCGAGGTCGGTGAACCCACTAACCCGGCCAGTGCCATTCCCATCGGGGATTTCGCACTGAGCAATCTGCCACGCGATCTTCTCGCGCTGAAGACGCTTGAGCTTATGGTCGTAATCACGGAACTGCTGCTGCAGGCCTTCTTGGTTACGACCGCCGAACTCAGCAAGCTTCGGCGTCTCAACCAGGATCTCCCGCGCAAGGCAGTCGGATACGGCGAGGTGGTACCCGTCCGCGACCGCCTCGACGGCTAGTTGGCCGCGCTCGAGCGCCAAGGCGAGCCGCCCAAAACCCGCTTGTTGCACGCTGTGGCGCAAGCGCAGGTAATCGAGCCAGTTGCCCAACCATCGCACGTTGGTGAGCGCACGTTCGTTGCGCGCCTGCAAACTCTTAAGATCGTCACCGGCCTCGCCTTGCCAGGCCTTGGCATCAAGGTCGACCGCCCGCGCGAAGACACCGCATGTTTCCGCCTCCTGGGTCAGCGCCTGCTCGAGACGTAGTCGAAGATCACTCAAGCGCGCAAAGCGCTCGGGGGTAGGGTCGCTGTATATCACCTCGACAAGCGCTCTCGATGACAGCTCTTCAGCAACGATCTTGGCGAGCGCGACTGTTCGGCGAATAGCGTCAATGCGCGCCGCCGCCCCCTGTAGATCGCTCACAGCTGCGACCAGCGTTCCGACATCTGCTTTGAGCGCGCGACGCTCGGCCACGAGGCGGCCTCGCTCCGCAAGTTGCCGCACGAGGCCAGCAAGCTCACCCAGCGAGAAGTCCTGCCGGTCGGCAAGTGGCGCACAGGCCTGAAG
The DNA here is from genome assembly GCF_009295635.1 of Alkalilimnicola sp. S0819. Taxonomy (NCBI): domain Bacteria; kingdom Pseudomonadati; phylum Pseudomonadota; class Gammaproteobacteria; order Chromatiales; family Ectothiorhodospiraceae; genus Alkalilimnicola; species Alkalilimnicola sp. S0819. The sequence continues at coordinate 22,674 of NZ_WHIW01000021.1, forward strand.
TACCTGTTCGAGACTCGAGATTGCGGCAGGCAGAACGCCGCTGGGACCTATGAGCGGTATCGCCCCGCGCGCAAGGCCTTCAATACCGGGCAACATCTCTTTGAGCCGCGTCATGAGCACCAGAGCCTGTTCCGTTTGGCGCAACAGCCCCTGCTCCTGCTGTGCTCGGAAGGCTTTGGCGAGACTGCTTGGCATGTCGAGCAGCGCTTCACCTAAAGCCGCCTTGGCACCGAATCCGACCCCATACGCCTGCCGAACCTGGCGATACCACGCGCGCAGCGCTGCGACGTCCGCATCGGGCGTCTCAAGTCCTTTAAAATGGTCGCCAAGCAGCTCTTGCAGGCGCACATCGCCGTCGAACTCGCGCTTCTCCCGCACAAATTCGACCAGTCTGGGCAGCTGTTCCTTGAGCTTCGCGAGCGGTACCTGCGCCTTGCCCAAAACAAGAGTTTGCTGTTTAGCTTGCCGCCAATCACGGCGCAGCCACCGGAACATGCCGCCAGCAATAAGCGTGGCGTATAGTTGATCGAGCGAATCGGCCTCTGGTAACCCGTCCATTCGGAAGTAAGGCGAGAGCTCGTCACGGACCTCGCGCAGACGAGCCAGGGTCTCCGTGAGCTCAGGCAGCACTTCATCCAGCTCGTCAGCATCGAAAAGCTCATCCCGGTGGCGCCATAACGCCGGCTTCAGCTCGCCGGCGATTTTTATGAGCTGAGCGAGCTCCTTCAAGCCGGTTTCATGGATACCCAAAAGCTCGCTAGCGCCTGCGAGCTTTGTGAGTTCATCAACCGGTGCAAGGAACTCCTGCAGATCATCTTCGAGCCGCTTTAGATCCCGCAGCAGATGAGCCGCAGCTTCGAGGCCAAGTTGCTCGCGAACGCCAAAGCGCCGCAGAACCTGCTCAGCCTCGTGTAGGCGCTGATACAGCTCCCGATCCGTCGCCAGGTCCTGCCCAATCTTTTGCACCACCGTGCGGTGCACGGCCTGAAGCTCCTCGTTGATTGCCAGATACTGCTGCGCGGACGTCAATCGATTACCCTGCAAGTCGGGCAGGCAGGAAAGCCGCTCGTCCCCAGTGAGCTCAGGTAGCCGTTTGAGGTCGTCCCGCAAACCCTTAAGCTCAGTGAGCTGACCAGGTAGAGCTGCCGCATCGAGCTCTAGTACGTCGGAAAGGACAGACGCGAGACCGGAAAGAGCGCCGAGCGCCTCCTGCCAGGCACGCAGATCGGTGCTCACCCTATCAGCGTCGAAAAACTGCAAGCGAGGGTTTGAAACTCCAAACCAGGGATGGCTCTGCAGAGGGGATCCCTCGGTAAGCTGTGCAAGTATGTCGATGAATAGTTTGCCGAAGCGCTTGATCGTATCGAGACTCTCGCGGCGCACGCCAGCACCGAAAGACCGCCCATCTAGGCCCTCCGGGTGTATGTCTGCTGGATCGATCTCGGGCAATCGCTCACGGTATCGCGTTGCCGCCATCAAGATCTCGTGGATCGTCTGGCCCGTGCCTTTCCAGGGCTTGTTGACCAGTTCGGCGTGTCGGCGGAGCTGATCTCGTAGAGAGTTATAGCGCGCGAGATCGGCGTCGATCTCCCTCGGTGGGCGGATGCGCTCCTGTTTGGCTAGGCGCTGCCCGATCTCATCGAGGACTTTCCGCTTCTGCGTCTTGTGGCTGTGTAGCTCTAGACAAAAGTCGCCAAGACCGGCTCGATCAAGACGCCCCTTGACAACTTCAAGGGCCGCCATTTTTTCCGCCACGAACAGAACACGTTTCCCCTGCGCGATCGCCGCGGCAATGAAGTTTGTAATGGTCTGCGACTTGCCTGTCCCTGGAGGTCCTTCGATAACCAGGTTTTTGCCCTGCAGCACGTCTACCAGCGCGCTGTGCTGAGAGCTATCGGCGTCGTCGATCAACGGATATAGTTCATGAACGTCAGGGATGTCGTCGATGGCATGCTCATCGCTGAACCCTCCCGCCGATTCGGCTTTATCCTCGGGCGCCGCCCCGAGAAAACGGGCAACTACGGGATGGCTGGCTAGGGAAGCCTCCTCGGGCCAGCGTTGCGGATCAAGATCAAGGTACATCAGCAGCTTGCTGAAATTAAGCAGTGCCATCGTACCGAAGCGCTTGAGCCTCCAGCGAGGCTGATGGTCGTCGATCAGTGCCTGCACCTCAGCAAAATAAGCTTCCGGCGCAGTATCTTCATCCAGTTCTGGGAGTGCTAAACCGAAATCGACACGAAGTTTCTCGCGCAGCGAGAGGTTGGGTAGGATGTCCTCGTCGATATGGCTGACGGTGTACTCGTAGGTCCGCGTGGCGCGATTGATCTCGCCCTTGTGAAGACAGATCGGCATCAACACCAGCGGTGCAAGCCGCGCGACATCGCTGTTGGGGCTTTCGTACCACTCAAGAAAACCAAGCGCGAGATAAAGAATGTTCGCGCCCGTTTCCTGGAGCGCGGTTTCTGCCTTGCCGCGCAAACCGCGCAGCCGAGTCTCGAGCTCGTGTGGGAACAGGAGGGTCTGGATCGCGTCGTCTTTGTGCTTCACCGCATCAACTGGTGCGCCGTGCGGCTCAGGCAGCTCATACTGGGGTACGAGCCCGAGCCAGCGGGCCCACTGTTCAGCGATCGGATCTTTCTTAACCCGTTCCTCGCGCCCCTCCTCGTCGATGGTGATATAGCCGGCGTCGATGAGCTGTTGACGGGTCGGCTCCGGCACCGGGATGAGACGAAGCCGTTTTTCGCTCAGCAGCACCTCGTGGAGCTGATTTGGCAACTCGTCAATGATCCGTAGGCTGCCGGTCTTGCTGTGCTTAAAGTTCAGCAGCCGATTGCGGCTACTTAGGTCCAGCAGGCGGATTCGCAGGTTCTCGAGAGCCTGTAATCTCAAGTCGGCCTGTTGAGTTCCATGATCCCCCATCCTACGCGGCTCCATTCTATTTATTACTTGCAACAAGGCCTGCGACCCGTCTATTAACCACACGCGATGTTACCAAACTCTAATCGCCCTAGAGCGCCGGCGATCTGTTCCCGGCGCCCTTTTCGCATTTGCCACAATGACGACAGGGAGTAAATGTCGGATCCCTGATGATCCCGTCAGTTCCGGCACCCGGGAGACAGGTCGAAACTAGAACCTTCTGGCTAACTACGCCGGTAATCCCCCCCATTTTTGGCAGCCGCCAAGAGTAGAGGGTATGTAAGCGCTCCACCAACCCCACCTACAGGTCGGCGAAGCGCACCGCTAGACTCTGCGCCTGACGCCAAGGCAGCAATGCGTCGAGATCGGCTTCGGTCGTCGCCGCCGGCAGTCGGGTGAA
>NZ_WHIW01000022.1 GCF_009295635.1 Alkalilimnicola sp. S0819
TGAGCGTAGCGAGTTTGCTGCTCGCCCCCTTCCGGCGAGAAGCGCAGGGGAGCGCCGGGCGCAGCCCGGTGCCAAATCGTGGGCCGCCGCCGGCCGTACCCGCCCCAGGGCCCGCGCCAAGAGAGTCCGCGCCAAGCTTGCCGACCCGCCTATCATCACAATCAAGAGGTCTGTTGGTTTTCCCGCCAAGCCGCGAAGAACCAAAAACAATGCCTCCGGGCCCGAATTTCGGGATGATGGCGTGGCCACGCGCGGCGCCAAACATAAAAGTACAACGGGTCGAGCAAGAGCCCTGAACAACACTTGCGAGGAGAGTCCATGCCCCTGCGTGTTCTGGAGATCACCATCCCCCCGGGTGCCGCCCCGGCGGTGGAAAGCTTCCTGCTCACCCACCCGATACATGCACTGTGGCGTAGCCCCATCGACGACACCGCCTGCCAAATCCGCGCCCTGGTGGAAACCACCTGCGTAGAGCCGATTACCGACGTGCTCTCCCAGCGCTACGCCCTGGCCGAGGGTTTTCGAGTACTGGTGATGCCCGTGGAAGCCACCCTGCCCCGAGTCGCTGAGCCGGCCGCGGACGGAAAGGGCGCGGAGACACCCCGACGCGGCCCCGGCCGTGTCAGTCGCGAGGAACTCTACCAGGACGTGGCCGCCGGCACCGTGCTCGGCCCGGTGTTCCTCGCCACGGTCATCCTCTCCGCCCTGGTCGCGTCCATCGGCCTGATACGGGACGATGTGGCCATCATCATCGGCGCCATGGTGATCGCGCCACTCCTGGGGCCGAACATCGCGCTGGCGCTGTCGGCCACCCTGGGCGATGGGCGGCTTGCGCGGGGGGCACTGCGCAGTGGCAGCGCGGCGTTCCTCCTCGCTCTGGGCTTCGCCCTGCTGGCCGGCCTGGTGCTGGACGTGGACCCGTCGGTGAGAGAGATCGCCAGCCGCACCCGGGTGGACGCGGCTCACGTCGTGCTGGCGCTGGCCGCGGGCGCCGTGGGCGCCCTGTCCTTTATCACCGGCGTACCCGCCGCGCTGATCGGGGTCATGGTCGCCGTGGCCCTGATGCCGCCACTGGCCACGGCGGGCTTGTTGGCCGGTAGCGGCCATTGGGGCCCGGCACTGGGCGCCGCCTTGCTCTATGCCATCAATGTGAGCTGCGTGAACATCGCCGCGGTGGCCACCTTCATGTCTCAGGGCATACGCCCCCAGGCCTGGTGGGACGCCGATCAAGCGCGGCACGCCACCCGTGCCGCCGTCATCGCCTGGCTGTCGCTGTTGGCGCTCCTGGGCGGCTTGATCGCAATCTACACCCGCTATCTGGATTCAAGACTGACCGGCTGAGCAAGGCATGCCCGCGCAAATCGAACAACTGGTCTTTGATGAGCGCCCGGCTGCAGATACAGGTAATTACCCTGATGCTGGTGATCACCGCCTACTGTGGGCCGGCACGGCGACCGGCGCCTTCCCACCCAAACCGGTTGCCACCGCTTGCGCGGCGCGGCAGGCTTGATATCCATGAGTTTCCAGTTCAGTCATCGACAGTTCGTCATCGTCCTGCAGGGAATTCTGTGGCTAGCCGTGATCGGCTCGCTATGGGAGCAGCAGTGGCTGAACGCCCTGCTCACCGTGGGCATCATCCTCACCACCCTCACCCCGCAACTGCTGGCGCGTCGCTACCGGCTCGACATCCCCTACCGCTTCCAGCTGCTGGCCATCGCTTTCCTGTTCGCGGCGCTGTTCCTGGGTGAGATGCGGGATTTCTACGGCCGTTTCTGGTGGTGGGACATCCTGCTGCATACCAGCTCGGGCTTTCTGCTGGGCATCGTCGGTTTTCTGCTGGTACACGTGCTCAACGAGACCGAAGAAATCGGCTTGCACATGAAGCCCGGCTTCGTCGCCTTCTTCGCCTTTCTGTTCGCCCTGGGTGTGGGTGCGCTCTGGGAACTGTTCGAGTTCTCCATGGACACCTTTTTCGGGATGAACATGCAGAAGCCCATGCTCGGCGACCCCTCGGGGCTGACCGACACCATGGTGGATCTGTTGGTCGATGCCATCGGTGCCTTGGTCATCGCGCTGCTCGGTTACCGCCGCTTGAAGATGGCGGACCGGCAATCCTTCCTGCATCGTTGGTTGCGCAGTTTCATAGACCGTAACCCGCGCCTTTTCCGGCGCGGCTGACCACAGAAGCTGCATGTCGGGAGCCGGGGGCCTTCGATCAAGGGTGCCGGGCGCGGGATCGGCGCCGCCACGGCGCGCCGGGCCGCCGCAGAGGCCCAGGGGAATTGATGAGTCTCTCCCCAAGCTGCGAGGAACGATAAAAAAGCCCGGCAGAGCCGGGCTTTTCTCTTCGATTCACAGCCAGTCGGCTTCAGCAGCCGTACCTGGCCTTGGCTTCGCGACGACGACGATGCAGGACCGGCTCCGTGTAGCCGTTGGGCTGCGCGCGGCCCTGCAGCACCAGTTCCACCGCGGCCTGGAAGGCCACGCTGTCATCGAAGTTCGGCGCCATATTGCGGTAGCTCGGGTCGCCGGCGTTCTGCCGGTCTACCACTTCCGCCATGCGTTTCAGGGTCTCCATGACCTGCGCCTCGTTGGTAATACCGTGGTGCAGCCAGTTGGCGATGTGCTGGCTGGAGATACGCAGAGTGGCACGGTCTTCCATCAGGCCCACATCGGTGATGTCCGGCACCTTGGAGCAACCCACACCGGACTCCACCCAGCGCACCACATAGCCGAGGATGCCCTGGGCGTTGTTGTCCAGCTCATTCTGGATATCGTCGGCGGAGAGCTGCTCACGCAGCAGCGGCAGGGTGAGGATATCGTCGAGCTTGGCGCGCTCACGGCCAGCCAGCTCTTCCTGGCGGGCCAGCACGTCCACCTGGTGGTAATGCATGGCGTGCAGGGTGGCGGCGGTGGGCGACGGCACCCAGGCGCAGTTGGCGCCGGCCTTGGGATGAGCGGCCTTGGTATCCATCATGGCGCGCATCTCGTCAGGCTTGGGCCACATGCCCTTGCCGATCTGGGCACGGCCGCGCAGGCCGCACTCCAGGCCGACGTCCACGTTCCAATCCTCGTAGGCGGCGATCCAGGGCTGGGCCTTCATGGTGTCCTTGCGCACCACGGGGCCGGCCTCCATGCCGGTGTGAATCTCGTCGCCGGTGCGGTCCAGGAAACCGGTGTTGATGAAGATCACCCGCTCGCGGGCGGCGCGGATGCACTCCTTGAGGTTCACCGTGGTGCGGCGTTCCTCGTCCATGATGCCGATCTTCATGGTGTTCGGCTTCATGCCCAGTGCCTGCTCGATGCGCTCGAACAGTTCCACGGCGAAGGCCACTTCCTCCGGGCCGTGCATCTTCGGCTTGACGATGTACATGCTGCCGGCACGGGAGTTGCGCGCGCCCCCGCTCTTCTGCAAGTCGTGCAGGGCGATCAGCGCGGTGACCATGCCGTCCAGGATGCCTTCGGGAATCTCTTCGCCGTCGCCGAACAGCACCGCCTCGTTGGTCATCAGATGGCCCACATTGCGCACCAGCAGCAGGCTACGACCGGGCAGGGTGAACGCGGAGCCGTCGGGAGCGGTGAACTCGCGGTCCGGGTTCAGGGTGCGGGTGACGGTTTCTCCGCCCTTGGTGAAGCTGGCGGACAGGTCGCCCTTCATCAGCCCCAGCCAGTTGGCATAGACCTCGGCCTTGTCTTCGGCGTCCACCGCGGCAACGGAGTCTTCGCAATCCTGGATGGTGGTGACGGCGGATTCCAGCACCACGTCCTTGATGTTGGCCGGGTCGTCCTTGCCGATCGGGTGCTGATCGTCGAACTGTATCTCGGCGTGCAGCTGATTGTTGCGCAACAGCACGCTGCTGGGTGCGGAGGCCTCACCGGTGTAGCCAACCAACTTCTCCGGCTGCGCCAGGGAGGTCTCGGAGCCGTCCTTGAGGCTCACCAGCAATTGGCCGCCATTCACCGCGTAGCCGGTGCTGTCCTTGTGGCTGCCCTTGGCCAGCGGCGCGGCCTGGTCGAGGAATTCCCGGGCCGCTTCCACCACCTTGGCGCCGCGCACCGGGTTGTAGGCCTTGCCCTTCTCCGCACCGTCGGTTTCCGGCAGCACGTCAGTGCCGTAGAGCGCGTCGTACAGGCTACCCCAGCGGGCGTTGGCCGCATTCAGGGCGAAACGGGCGTTCTTCACCGGCACCACCAACTGGGGGCCGGGGACGGTGGCGATTTCGGGGTCCACGTTGTCGGTGCTCACCGAGAAGCTCTCGCCTTCCGGCAGCAGATAACCGATTTCCTGCAGGAACTGCTTGTAGGCGGCGAAGTCGAAGTCGGCGCCCTGCTCCTTGTGCCAGGCATCGATCTTTGCCTGCAGCTCGTCACGCCGGGCCAGCAGCGCCTTGTTGCGCGGGGCGAGATCGTTGACGATTCGCTCCAGCTCGCCCCAGAACTTCTCCGGCGCCACGCCGGTCCCCGGTGCAATCTGCTGGCTGACCAGATCATGCAGCACTTTCGCGACCTGCAGGCCGCCCACCTGAACGCGTTCAGTCATGTCGGATGCCTCGTTACCCAATGAATCTGCGATGTGAAGTTTGATATGCGCAAAGATCGCGCATTCTAGCGGAACTGACGCACAGTATCGACGTCACGCCCCCGCCGACCTTCAGCCTCCGCCGCCCCAGACCTGCTCCAGGCGCTGCGCGCGCCCGCAGTTCCACTTGTAGAAGTGATAGCGCGCCGGGTTCTTGCGGTAGTAGTTCTGATGATATTCCTCGGCGGGATAGAAGTCGGTGGCCGGCAGGATGGGGGTGACGATGTTCTCCCCGAGTTGCGCGGCGGCGGCCCGTTTGGAGCGCTGCGCCGCCTCCCGCTGCGCTTCGTCGGCCACGAAGAGGGCACTGGTGTAGGACTCGCCCCGATCGCAGAACTGTCCGCCCGCATCCAGCGGGTCCACATTGCGCCAGTACACTTCCAGCAGGCGCTGGTAGCTCACTTTGTCCGGGTCGAAGAGCACCCGCACCACTTCCCTGTGCCCCGTGCCGCCTGCGGTGACCTGTTCGTAGCTGGGGTTGGCCACATCGCCGCCGGCATAGCCACTGGTGGTGGAAAGCACGCCGTCCAGTTCATCGAAGGGCGGCTCCATGCACCAGAAACAGCCGCCGGCGAAAAGCGCCGACCGCGGCTCGGCGCCGTGCGCCACGCCCTGGGACAGAAGCAGACACAGCAGCACTAGCAATCCACGCATGATCGGACTCCTCAATCGGGGACGTTGCGGCGCAGCTCCTCCAGCCACAGCTCGGCTTCCGAGTCGCTGGGCGCACGCCAGTCGCCCCGCGGTGACAGCGACCCGCCGGAACCCACCTTGGGGCCATTGGGCACGGCAGTGCGCTTGAACTGGCTGATCTTGAAAAAGCGGTACAGAAACAGCTCCAGCCAGTGTTTGATGGCCGCCAGATCGTATTGGTTCCGCTCTGCCTCGGGCAGGCCCGCGGGCCAGCGCCCGCGACCGCGATCGGACCAGGCCCAGTGGGACAGAAAAGCGACCTTGCTGGGGCGAAAGCCGTAGCGGGTGATGTAGTAGGTGTTGAAATCCTGCAGCTCGTACGGGCCGATCTTCTCCTGGGTACTCTGGGCGGGCGCATCGCTGCTCCCCTTCCCGGCAGGGACCAGCTCGGGAGAGATTTCCGTATCCAGCACCGATTGCAGGATACGGCCGGTGGCCGCGTCGAATTGCCGGCTGTGTATCACCCAGCGCAGCAGATGCTGGATCAGGGTCTTGGGTACCGAGGCGTTGACGTTGTAATGAGACATATGGTCCCCCACCCCGTAGGTGGCCCAGCCCAATGCCAGCTCCGACAGGTCCCCGGTTCCCAGCACCAGGCCGCGGTGGTGATTGGCCAGGCGAAACAGATGGGAGGTGCGCTCGCCCGCCTGCACGTTCTCGAAGGTGACGTCGTAGAGCGGTTCGCCGTCGGCCCAGGGGTGGCCGATATCGCGGAGCATCTGCTCGCAGCTCGGACGTATGTCGATCTCCTCGGCACTCACTCCCAGCGCCCGCATCAGCCCGTGCGCATTGCGCAGCGTCACCTCGCTGGTGGCGAAGCCGGGCATGGTATAGGCGAGAATATTTCGCCGCGGCAGGCCCAGCCGGTCCATGGTGCGCGCGGCGACGATGAGCGCATGGGTGGAATCCAGCCCCCCCGATACACCGATCACCAGACGCTCGATGCCGGTGCTGCGTATACGCTTCATCAGGCCGTGGACCTGGATGTTGTAGGCCTCGTAACAGCGCTCGTCTCGCAGCTGCGGGTCGTTGGGCACGTAGGGGAAACGCTCTATTTCACGCTGCAGCCCCTCGGCCCCGGCCGGTGGCGTGAACCGGAAGCGCACCCGGCGCATGCGCCGCAATCGCTCCCGGTGCTCACCGGCGGCGTCGTTGAAGCTGGTGGTGCGCATGCGGTCCTGGGCCAGGCGCTCCAGGTCGATGTCGGCGAGCAACATCTGCTCTTCATCGGCGAAGCGCGCGCTTTGCGCCAGGCACTCGTCGTTCTCGTAGATCAGGCCATGCCCATCCCAGGCAAGATCATTGGTGGATTCACCGGGCCCGGCGGCGGTGTAGAGATAGGCGGCGATGCACTTGCCGCTCTGCGCGGCGCACAGGTCACGGCGGTAATCCGCCTTGCCGATGGTGATGTTGCTGGCGGAGAGATTGCACAGCACCGTAGCGCCGGCGAGCGCGGCATAGGTACTGGGCGGCACCGGCGCCCACAGGTCCTCGCAGATCTCGGCGTGCAGCACGAACCCCGGCAGCCCCTCCGCCTCGAACAGGATATCCGGGCCGAAAGGCACCCGCTGACCGAGCAACTCCACCTCGTCGGCAATGGCGTCCCGCGCGGCGGTGAACTGGCGTTTTTCATAGAACTCGCGGTAATTGGGCAGGTAGCTCTTCGGCTGCACGCCCAGCAATCGGCCGCGGTAGATGAGCACCGCGCAGTTGAACAGCTTGCCCTCGAAGCGCAGGGGGGCGCCCACCAGCAGCACCGGGTCCAGCGCCCGGCTGGCATCCAGCAGTTCACCGAGTGCGGCGCGGGTGGCGTCCAGCAGCGCATCCTGGTGAAACAGGTCCTCGTTGCTGTAAGCGCTCAAGCCCAACTCGGGAAACAGCGCCAGCCCCGCGCCGGCATCATGGGCGCGGCGGGCCAGCCCCAGCGTGCGGGCGAGGTTCCAGGCCGGATCGGCCACTTTCACGAAAGGCATGCAGACCGCCGCACGCAGCATGCCGTGGTTGTAGATGGAGTGAAAACCCTGCGCGTTCATGCCTGTCCCGGGGTGAGGTTCTGACTTGAGGAGGCTCCGAAGCAGCAACCATAGCGGCGCGCCGCCGGCTTCACAATGCGCGTGCTTGAAAGCCCCGGCTGGCGTCGCCATTCGCCAAGCCATGGCCAGCAACGATACCCAGAGCTTCCCCCACAGCAGCCGCACGGTGCTGTTGCTGATCGATGTGATCAATGACCTGGCCTTCCCGGGCGGCGAGGAACTGCTGACCAACGCCCGCCCCATGGCGGATGCGTTGGCGAGCCTCAAGCGCGCGGCGCGTGAACGCGACCTCCCCGTCGTGTATCTGAACGACAACTTCGGCCAATGGCGTTCGGACTTTCGCGAAGTGGTGAAGCATGCGTTGCGCGAGGACTCTCCGGGCGCGCCCATGGTGCGCGCCCTCTTGCCCGAGCCGGACGATTACTTCGTGCTCAAGCCCAGGCATTCGGGTTTCTTCGGCACTACCCTGGAGACCCTGCTGCACTATCTGGGCGCGCGGCGCCTGGTGCTCGGCGGCCTCACCACCGATATGTGCGTGCTGTTCACCGCCGTGGATGCCTATATCCGCGATTACGCCCTGCGCATCCCTGCCGACTGCAGTGCCTGCGTGCGTCAGCGAGACCACGAGGCGGCGATCACTTACCTCCGGGACACGCTCAAGGCGGATACCCGACCCGGCATGCCTTGATCACGGCGCCCAAGTGGGCAAACATGGCAGCATGTAAGGCGCCGAGGCTTGGGAGACGCACATGGTCACGCTGCTGCAGGGACTCGCCGCCGGCGCGCTGGCGCTGGTATTCGTCTTCTTCGCCCTGGGCAACGCCTGGACCCTGATCCGGGCCCGTTCCCGCCGCCAGGGCACCTCCCTCGCCCTGTTCGTGGGCGGTCTGTGTGGCGCACTGGCCGTGCTGGTCGCACCACTGGCCGGCAGCGCACGCTGGCTATGGCTGCCCCTGCTGCTGGATCTGGGCACCCTGCTGCCCGGGCTGGCGCTAACGCGTCGGCGCCTGCTCACTCACTCCGGCGCCGGCCCGCACCGGGATCCCACACCGGCCTGATTACGGGCTGAAACCGGCCGCGGGCTCAGTAAACCCGCCCGCCCCGGTACAGGTGGCGACGCCAGTATGGGTTATCCAGGCTCGCTTCGCTCACGTGCTTGCCACTGGAGGGGGCGTGGATGAAGCGGCCATCGCCGGCATACAAGCCCACATGCCACGCCTTGTCGCCCAAGCGAAAGAACAGCAGATCCCCCGGGGCGAGTCGCGTTCGCGGCAAGGGGCTGAGCCGTTGCAGTTGATCGTGGGTGGTCCGCGGCAGGGCGACCCCCGCCCGGGCGTAGGCATACTGCACCAGGCCGCTGCAATCGAAGCCGTTTTCCGCGCTGCTGCCCCCGTAACGGTAGGGCGTGCCCAACACGGCGCGGGCATGACTCAGGGCCACCTGTCCCGGCCCCACCTGGCTCGCTTCCAACCCCATCGCCTCAGGAGCGGCGCTCGCTGTCGGGGCCTGCCCCCTGGAGGCGCAACCACTCAATAGCAAGAACACCAGCAGGGACGCACCCAGCGCCGCGCCACGCCATCCGCTCATCATGCCTCACCCCCCTGTGCCCGCAACCCGGCGCGGGCGTGCATGGCCGACCAGACCAGCCCCAGCAGCACCAGCCCAACCACCGGCAAGCCGGCCAGATTCAAAGCCACCCAGCCCAGGCCTTCCAACAGGCTGGAGGAAAGTATCGCGCTGCAGGCCACTGTGCCGAATACCAGCAGGTCGTTGATGCCCTGCACCCGCGCCTTCTCGGAGGGTCGATAGGTGGTGGTCAACAGACTGGTGGCGCCAATGAACAGGAAATTCCAACCCACGCCCAGCAACAAAAGCGCCCAGAAGAAATGGCCGCCCAGCTGCCCGCTGATGTTCACCAACAGGCAGGCACCGATCAGCAAGGCCCCGAGGGTCATCACCGGGCGTACGCCCAGGCGCCCGATCAGATTACCGGTGAAGAAAGACGGCAGGAACATGCCCAGGATATGCCACTGGATCACATGGGCGGCCTCGCCGAAGGGCATGCCCCGATCCGCCATGGCGAGGGGCGTGGCCGTCATCACCAGATTCATCAGCCCATAGGCCACCACCGCGCTGAATACCGCCAGGAGCATCAGAGGCTGGCGAAAAACCTCGCTCATGGGGCGCTCCGGCTCCGGGTTTTCCGGCACCACGGGGCGGGGCATGCGCAGACGGCTCAGGGCGAGCAACGCGAGTACGTACAGGACGATCAAGCCGGCGAAACTGCCGGCGAAGGGCTGATCCAGCCAGTGCTGCCCAAGCCGGGCGAGGTTAGGCCCGATGAAGGCCGCCAGCACGCCGCCGGCCAGCACCCAACTCACGGCCCGGCTGTTCCAGCTCGCGGGCACCGCCTCCACCGCGGCGAAGCGGAACAACTGGCCGAAGCCGTTAAAGACACCCACGCAGAGCGCACCGGCACAGAACAGCCAGAAATTACCCCACAGCACGGCCGTTACGCACAGCAGCGCTCCCAGCAGCCCCATGGCCGCGCCCAGGCTGAAACCGGCCCGCCGGCCTATGCGGGCCATGAGCAAGGAGGCCGGCAAGGCGGTGAGCATGGTGGCGAGAAACTGCAGTCCCAGCGGCACCGTTGCCAGCGACGGGTTTTCGGCGATCTGCCGCCCTACCAAGGCGGAGCTGCTGATCAGCAAGGAAGCGCCGGACATCATCATCGCTTGGCAAAAGGCAAGAATCGCCACATTACCCAATGCCGGTCTACTGCCCATCGGCCACGTCCCCTCTCGCCTCGAAAATGCGCTCCAACAAATCCGGGTCATCGAAATGGCGCCGGCCTACGAAACCGGTTACATGCCGCCCCCATTGGCGCATCGCGCCGGGCTCGGGGACGCCGGTGGGCCAGAAGAACCAGCGCTCGGCCCGTTCCGTGCCGGGCACCAGCCCGTACTCATCGAACAGGCTGCGGCCGCCGTCCTTAAGGGGAAGCTGACGCAGGCTGTCGTAATCGGCGAAGTCATAAACCTGGCCGCGAAGGTCGTCCCGCGCCACCGTGCCCGCGCGCCGGATGTAGTGCGTGCCCGCTTTCAGGCCCAGCACCAGGCGCCTGCCAGCCGGTGCCCAATCCAGGTTCGGGTGCACCAGGGGCGGCTCGGCATAGGCCGGATCCGCTCTGGCCACCAGGGCGGGCGCGGGGAAGTGGCGATGGTAGCAACCGCAGTGATGGATGCTGTCCACCAACAGCACCTCGCCCCGGCTGGTCAGGGTGATGCGCACATTCAGTCCATCCAGCCGGCCGGCGAGCAGATCCAGCGGCCCCTTGGCCGGGCGTGCGTCGAACCAGATACCGTAGTTCAGCTGGGGCAGCACTTCGCCCTGCCAGCGGGTAAAGCTGAGCCGGGTATAAACCCGCGGGCGGGATGCATCCACCTCCGGGCCCCGGTCACCCCAGCGTGGCGCGCCCGGACGATCCGCCGCGCTGGCCTGTTCCACCACGAACACCGGCGCGTACCAATGCAGCCACTCCTGCAGCTGCTCGGCGCTCAGGCGCGGCACCCCCAGGGCGTCCCGGGCCGTAATCACCGGCTGCCGGGGCGCCGAGGCGGGCGGCGGCGCGTACACCGCGCCCCAGTCCCGCTCGGGGGATTGAAGCTGCACGGCTTGGCGCTCCCTCGCCTGCCAGGAAGAGACCCCGTAAAGCACCAGGTAGCGACTCAAGGGGTAGCCGCCGAAGGCCCGGCCCAGCTGGGAATATTCGTCCTGGGCCACGGCGGCGGCGCGCAGCGCCGCCCGCCCGGCCTCGTCACCCAGGCGGGCCGCGCGCAGGGTCTGCGCGCAACGTGCCAGCCGCGCTTGAAGCGCCGCCGCATTACCGCCCGGCAGGGATTGAATATCCGGCAATCGCCCCAGCTCCGCTGCTCGCGCCTGGCGATCCAGCGCGCGCATATGCGCCACCCACTGCTGAAAAGCCGGCTCACTCATGGGCTCATCGCGAAAGGAGGCCAGGAAGCGGTCCACCCGCAGCCAGGGAAAACCCGCCACCCGGAAACTACCGGCATCCCGCACACCCGCCCGGGCCACCGCCGTATCCACCTGCCGGTAAAGGCGGGCGCAGGCGCCAAGCTCATCGTCCTGCCCCACCAGAGGCGAGCGGGATTCCCGCGGCGCTACCGCGCAGCCGCCCAGCAACAAAGCCAACAACACGGTCACGGCAAAAGCCCGGTGACCGAACGGGAGCCAGATTCTGCTTTTCATGGCCCGATGATACGTCAGAGCCGGTCGATCTTCGCCGCCAGGATGAAATCGTTCTCATGCAGACCGTCGATCTTGTGGGTATACAGCTCGATGCGCACATAGCCATAACCCAGTGCCAGGTCCGGGTGATGCCCTTCCCGCTCGGCCAGCTCCCCCACCCGGTTGACGAAATCCAGTGCGCGGGCGAAATCCGGGAAATCCCGGGCCCGTCGCAGGCGACGCCCACCTTCGGCCAGCTCCCACTCGGGCAGCGCGGTCAGATGCTCCCGCGCCGCGGTTTCGGCCATGGGTTCCACGCCCCCCTGGCAAGGCGTGCAATGCTGATCGGACAAGCTCATGGCGCGGTTCCTCCTGCTGCGCGCGGGGCTGGATTGTGCACCCGCGATCCGTTGTAGACTGCGTGCTCTGCCGCCGGATTATCAAGCACATGAACCAGCATACGCCCCGTGTCGGTTTGTTCGTCACCTGCCTGGTGGACCTGATGCGCCCAGGCATCGGCTTCGCCAGCGTGAAACTGCTGGAGGACGCCGGTTGCCGGGTCGAGGTCCCCGAGGCCCAGACCTGCTGCGGTCAGCCCGCCTGGAACAGCGGTGACCGAGCCGACACCGCCGCCCTCGCCCGCCAGACCATCGAAGCCTTCGAAGGCTTCGACTATGTGGTCGGCCCCTCCGGCTCCTGCATCTCGCAATTGCGCAAGTATCCGCAATTGTTCGCCGACGCCCCCGAATGGCTGGCGCGGGCGGAGAAGCTCGCCACCCGCAGTCACGAGCTCACCAGCTTCCTGGTGGATGTGCTGGGCCGAGAAGATGTGCAGGCCCGCTTCGAGCAGCCGGTGTGTTACCACGATTCCTGCTCCGGCCTGCGGGAGCTGGGCGTGAAGGCGCAACCCCGTGCACTGCTCGCCTCGGTGACCGGCACGGCGCTGCGGGAGATGCCCGAGAGCGAAGTCTGCTGCGGCTTCGGTGGCACCTTCTGCGTGAAGTACCCGGAGATCTCCACCCGCATGGCCGGCGATAAATGCGCCAGCATCCGCGCGAGCGGCGCGCCCGTGGTGCTGGGCGGAGACCTGGGTTGCCTGATGAATATCGCCGGCCGGCTCCGCCGGCTGGGTGAGCCGGTGCGCGTCTACCACGTGGCCGAGGTGCTGGCGGACATGGCCGATGGCCCGGCGATCGGCGAGGAGGAACGCTGATGCAATCCCAGGCCCATCGGTTCAAGCCCCGCGCGGTGGAGGCGCTGCACAACGAAACGCTGCAGCAGGCCCTGGCCAAGGCCAAGGGCGGTTTCATCGACAAGCGCGCCGCGGCCATTCAGGAGATTCCTGATTTCGAGTCCCTGCGACAGCGGGGCGAGACCATCAAGGAGCACACCCTGGCCCATCTGGATGTGTACCTGGAGCAATTCGAGGCGCAGCTGCTCCGCCAGGGCGGCCAGGTGCACTGGGCGGAGGACGCCCGGGACGCTACCCGTGTGATCGCTGATATCTGCCGGGAAGCCGACGCGAAGCGCATCCTCAAGGCCAAGACCATGGCCGGCGAGGAAGTGGGGCTCAACGAGGCGCTGGAGGAAGCAGGCTTCGAGATCGTCGAGACGGATCTGGGCGAGTACATCATCCAGCTCGCCCACGAGCCGCCCAGCCACATCATCGCGCCGGCCGTGCACAAGACCCGGGAGGAAATCACTCGGCTCTTCGATCGGGTGCACCATGGGCTGGAAGAAGTACGCCTGCGGGAGGTGCCCGACCTGGTGGACGAGGCGCGACAAGTACTGCGGGAGAAATTTCTCTCGGCGGAAGTGGGCATTTCCGGGGCGAACCTGCTGGTGGCCGAGACCGGCTCGGTGACGGTGGTGACCAACGAGGGCAACGCCGATCTGAGCATGACCCAGCCCCGGGTGCACATCGTCATCGCCGGCATCGAGAAACTGGTGCCCACCCTGGAGGACGCCGGCACCCTGCTTCGCCTGCTGGGTCGCAGCGCCACAGGCCAGGCCATGACCGCCTACACCAGCCTGGTCACCGGCGATCGACGCGAAGAGGACCCGGACGGGCCGGTGGAATACCACGTGGTGCTGCTCGACAACGGCCGCTCGCGCATGCTGGCCGGAAAATACCGGGACATGCTGCGCTGCATCCGCTGCGGTGCGTGCATGAACCATTGCCCGGTCTATGGCAGCATCGGCGGTCATGCCTACGGCTGGGTCTACCCCGGCCCCATGGGTGCCGTGCTCACCCCGCAGTTCGTCGGCCTGGACGAGGCCTATGATCTGCCCCATGCCTGCACGCTGAACGGCCGCTGCAAGAGCGTCTGCCCGGTGCGCATCCCGCTGCCGGACATGTTGCGCAGCCTGCGCGACGACCAGTTCGAGGCCCGCATCACCCCGGCACGCACTCGCTGGGCCCTGAAGCTTTGGGGCTGGGTAGCGCGGCGGCCGCGGCTCTATCATCTGGGCGCGCGCCTCGCCAGCCGGCTGCTCGCGAACCTCGGCCGGGGCTCCATCCAGCACCTGCCCGGCGCCGGAGGCTGGACCCGGGGCCGTGATTTCCCCCTGCCCCAGGGGGAAACCTTCCAACAGGCCTGGAAACGCCAGAAGGAGCACCGTGGTGAACGCTAAAGAGCGCATCATGCAGCGACTGCACGCGGCGCTGGACGGAAATCGACCGGATCTGGCGCAGACACTCGCTGAGCGCGAGCGCCTGCTCGCCGGCACCGCCCCGCGCCCCCAGTGGTCGGAAGACACCGAAGCGCGGTTTCTCGACCGACTGAGCGCGGCGGCGGCAAGCCATGAATTCGTGGAGAGCCGGGAGGCGCTCGCCAGTCGCGCCATTGCCTTCCTGGGCGACTTGCCGGTGCGCAAGCTGCGCATCGCCCCCCATGAGCTGCTGCGTGGCCTGGACTGGCCCGCGGATTGGGAGGTGAAACAGGGCGTGGGCGGCGAGACCGACTGGCCGGCGGCGATCACCGTGGCCGAGGCCGGCGTGGCGGAGACCGGCACCCTGGTGCTGCCCTCCGGGCCGGAGACGCCCAGCTCACTGAACTTCCTCCCCGATTACCATCTGGTGGTGCTGCGCCAGGGGAGCATCCTGCCTTATCTGGAGGATGTCTGGCCGCGCCTGCGGGAGAAGGCACTACCGCGCATGGTGAACCTGATCACCGGCCCTTCGCGCACCGCCGACGTGGAGCAGACCATTCAGCTGGGGGCGCATGGCCCGCGCAGCCTGCATGTGCTGATTCTGCGGGAGTCGTAAAGTCACGGGGCGGAATCCCCGAGCAGCCCTGTCCTGGCGATGCGAGCTTGGCTGCTCGCCCCTTTTCATCGAGAAGCGCAGGGGGTCTCGGCCGCTTGCGGGCGAGACGAGTCTTGGGCCGGGGAAAGCCTGCCCGCCCCACACCGGGCGTCGCGCCGGGATCGGATTTTAGCCGGCGGTGGAAGATCCTCGGTTCCGCTTCGCTGCACCGCGGCTACGGGGGCGGTGAACGCTCTTCCCGTTTCACCTGCTCCCAGACCTTGTCCAGTTCGGCCAGGGTGACTTCGCGCATGTCCTGGCCGCGATGGGCGAATTCCGCTTCCACCGCCCGGAAGCGGCGCTCGAACTTGGCATTGCTGCGGCGCAGGGCCGCTTCCGGGTCGATGTCCATGTGCCGGGCCAGGTTAGCGCAGGCAAACAGCAGATCGCCCAGTTCCTCTTCCACCAGTTCCCGCGGGGCGCCGGCGCGGATCTCCGCTTCCACCTCGGCGGTTTCCTCGCGAATCTTGTCCAGCACCGGCAGGGCCTCGTCCCAATCGAAACCCACCCGCGCGGCGCGCCGCTGCAGTTTCACCGCCCGCTGCAGGCCCGGCAAGGCCAGGGTCACGCCATCCAGGGCGCTGGGGCTGGCCGCCTCGCCCTTTTCCGCCCGCTCGGCGGCCTTGATGGCCTCCCAGCTGCGGGTCTGGCTGGCCGCGTCGGTCTCCCGCGCCTCGCCGAAAACATGGGGGTGACGGCGCACCAGCTTCCGGGCGATGCCCCGCGCCACCTGATCGAAATCGAAGTGCTCCGCCTCCTCGGCCATCTGCGCGTGATAGACCACCTGGAAGAGCAGATCGCCGAGCTCCTCACGCAGATCGCCCATATCACCGCGCTGGATGGCGTCGGCGACCTCGTAGGCCTCTTCCAGGGTGTAGGGGGCGATGCTGTGAAAATCCTGCTCCAGATCCCAGGGGCAGCCGCCCCGCGGGTCGCGCAGGCGGCGCATGATCTGGCGCAATTCGTCCATGGGGCTCATGTAAGGATCACCGGTCGAGGCCGCGAAGGAGGACACAGCATCGACCAGTGGCAAGCCCCCTTGCAAGCCTGAATGGGCGGCTCAGGGGGCGAGCAGGAACTCGCGGACCGCGCCGATCTGCGCCGCATCCATCAGGTGCGGGGCGTGGCCGGTATCGGCCACGGTGATCACCCGGGTGTTGGGCTCCCGGTCCATGCGCTCGGCGGTCTCGGCCAGCAGCACCTGGGAGAGTTCGCCGTGAAATACCAGCACCGGGCCATGAAACGATCGATACAGGGGCCACAGGTCCACGTCCCCCGGCGGATAGCGATAGCCGTGGATCAGGTCCGGATCGTAGTTGAGGCGCCAACCCTGGGCGTCCTCACGCAGGCTGTGGTGGAGCAGATGCCGCAGGCACTCGTCCGGCATCGGACCCCATTCGGCAAAACCGCGCATCAGCGCCGCCTCCGCCTTCTCGCGGCTGTCGAAATACCGGGGTGCGTTGATGGAGCGCTCGGCGATTTCACGAATGACGGACAGGGGAATTTCCGTGCCCACGTCGTTGAGCACCAGACGCCGTATGGGAGTGTCGGCCTGCCCCGCCCAGCTCATGCCGATCATCCCGCCCATGGAGGTGCCGAGAAAATCGAACTCCTCCACTCCCAGCTCCGCCATCAGGCCCTGCAGATCACGCAAGTAACAGGCGCTGTCGTAATGGGCGATATCGTGGGCGTAGTCGGAATCCCCCCGCCCGATGATGTCCGGGGTGATCACCCGGTAGCGGTCGGCCAGCCCCTGGGCCAGAAAGTCGAAGTCATGGCCATTGCGATACAGGCCGTGCACACAGAGCAGGGTGCGCGGCCCCTCGCCGAACTGCCGCCAGGCAATGCGGTAGCCGTCACGGTTGAGGTAATAACGGTTATTCATACTCAACGCGGCGCCACGTCCTTGGCGAGCACCAGCGCCTCGCCGGTCACCAGCATATCGCCGGCGGCATTGCGGCAAACCGTTTCCAGGTTGACCAGGTTCTTGTCCTCGCGCAGCCGGGTGATGGTCACCGTGGCGGTGAGCGCCTCGCCGTAGAAGGCGGGCTGGCGGTATTCCATGCGCTGCTTGAGATAATTGGTGCCGAAGCCGGGCAGCTCGGTGCCCAGGATGTAGGAGAACATGCCGCCGATCAGCGCCTCGGGCACCCGGTGCTTCGCGCCTTCCCGGTCATCGCCGCTGGCGCCGGAGAGCGCCAGATAGGCACGGCGGTCATCGTCACTGAAGGTGCGGGTGGTGGACGCACTCATCCCTACGCTCATGCCTTTCATTGCTGCACCTCCGCAAGCTGTACCCGGGTCTCACCCTGCAGGCCCGCATCGCCGTTCGGGCGCACCGAGGCCACGCCCAGCCGCACTTGCTCTCCCTCCACCGACAGCACCTCCAGGCGCAGGGTGACGGTCTCACCGGCCGGGGTGCCGGTGGGAAACATCATGCTGTGGGTCAATTGCCGCGCACCGGGAATGTGCTCCTCGATGGCCGCGCCCAACAGGCTGTAGAGCAGCATGCCGTGTGAGACGGTGCGCCCGAAGTGGGTTTTCGCCGCAAAGGCCGGATCCACGTGAATGGGGTTGTCGTCGCCACTGAGCCGGGCGAATTCATTGAAATCCTCCTGACTCAGGGTGCGACGGGTCTCGAATACCTGGCCGACTTGCAACATGGCTGACCTCGTTGTGGATTGCTTGTGCCCGCGCTCAGCCGCCGAAGCGCTCGCGCAGTGCCGGTTTGACCACCTTGCCGCCGGCGTTGCGCGGCAGGGCGTCCATGAATTCCACCCGCTTGGGGACCTTGTAGCCGGCCAGGCGCGCCTTGCAAAAGCGCAGCAGCTCCTCGGCCTCCAGCGCCTCGCCTGTCCGACGCACCACGACGGCCAGGCCCACTTCGCCCCAACGCTCGTCGGGCACGCCGATCACCGCGGTTTCCGCCACGGCGGGGTGTTCGTAGATGACGTTTTCCACTTCCGCCGGATAGACGTTCTCGCCGCCAGAGATGTACATGTCCTTGGAGCGGTCGACGATGTAGTAGTAACCGTCCGCATCGCAGCGGGCGATGTCGCCGCTGCGGAACCAGCCGTCCTGCGTAAAGCTCTCGGCGGTTTTCTCCGGCAGGTTCCAATAGCCGGGGGTGACGCTGGGCCCGCGCACCAGCAGTTCACCGGCCTGCCCCGTGGCCACGTCACGCTCCTGCTCGTCGACGATGCGGGTTTCGATGAACAACTGCGGCATGCCCACCGAGCCGGCCTTGTCGATGGCGCGTTCGGAATCGATGAGGAACACGGTGGGACCGGTTTCGCTCATGCCGAAGCCCTGGCGTATGCGGATGCCGTAATCGGCGTAATCCTCGATGATCCGCACCGGCAGGGGCGCACCGCCCGAGGCCCAGACCCGCACGCGGCTGAAGTCGGTGCTCTTGAACTCGGGGTGCTGTATCAGCATCAGGTACACCGCGGGCACACCGAAGAACACCGTGACCCGCTCGGCCAGCAGCTTGAAGGTCAGCTCCGGCTCGAAGCTGCGCAGGATGATGGCGGTGCCGCCCACAATCAGGGTGGGCAGGGTGTAGAGGTTGATGCCGCCCACATGGAACTGGGGCAGCAGGTTGAGACTCACGTCCTCGGCGGTAAGGTTGCTGGGCACCCCGATGTCCAGATAATTGACCAGGGCCATCCCCAGGGTCTGCACCACGCCCTTGGGCTTGCCAGTGGTCCCCGAGGTGTAGATCAGATACCAGGGCTCATCCTGCTGGCGGGCCGGCATGATCACCGGCTCGCCGGAGGCTTCGGCCAGCGCCGACTCGAAATCGGGCTCGCCTTCGCCGAAACCGAGCGCCGGTATCCCCAGGGAGGCCTCCAGCGCCTGGGCGGCCTCGGCGTAGACCCCATCGAAGATCAGCAGTTTCGGCTCGCAGTCCCGGAGCACGAACTCCTGCTCGGCCACGGCCAGACGCCAGTTCATGGGCACCAGGATCAGCCCCGCCTTGGCACAGGCGAACAGCGCTTCGTAGAACTCCGCGCTGTGCTGGCAGAGCATCGCCACCCGCTCGCCGGGCTGCAGGCCGTAGCGCCGCATGAACACTTCCGCCAGGCGGCTGGCGCGCTCATCGAGTTGCCGATAGCTCAGCTCCCGGTTGCCCATGGGGTCCAGGATAGCGGTCTTGTCACCGCTGAGCCGGGCACGCTTGTGAGTCCAGTCGAACATCATCATGGCCGGTCAGGCTCCTTCCAGGGCTTTAACGAATTCCGCCACCCGCTCCCGCATACCGGGCATCTGCACGCATTCCAGGAACGCCTGGCGCTCGGCCTCCAGATCGGCCCGCCAGGCGGCTCGGTCGCCGTCCATCAAGCGTTTGGTGCTGTAGAGGCTATGGGGCACCTTGCGGCTGATCTCCCGCGCCAGGCGCTCGGCGGTCGCACGCGGGTCACCGTCGACAATTTCGTTGGCGAGCCCCCGGCGGACGGCCTCTTCGGCGGGCATCACCCGGTTGCGCAACTGAATCTCGGCGGCCGCCCGCGGGCCGATCACCCGCTGCAGCAAACGCCCCCAACCGCCGTCGGGGGAATAGCCCACATCGACGTAGAAAGGCGCGAAACGGGCATTATCGGCCAGCAGCACCACATCGGAGCCGAGCACGAAACCCAGCCCACCGCCGGTCACCCAACCCTGTACCGCCGTGATCACCGGCTGGGGAATCTCCCGCAGCGCCATCACCGCCTCATTGAGTTGGCCCACCAGGCCGTGGCTGTAATCGGCGATCCGCGCCCAGTTATCCAGGAAGCCGCGCATATCGCCGCCGGTACAGAAGGAGCGGCCCGCCGCCTGTAACACCAGCACCTTGGCATCGCTGTCACGGACCTGCCCGATCCGGGTGAGAAAATCCTCCAGCAGCTCCGGCACCAGGGCGTTGTGCTTGCCCGGCCGATGGAGCTCCACGAAGGCCACGTCATCCCTGATTCCGAAGCGCACCAAATCCCGGGTGTCCGCTTGATGTGACGAATGGTTCATGTTCTGAACAATAGGCCGGGTTTTCCGTGCTGTCAAAGACTTATGACGCTGCACCGCAACATACATGAGGGCCGAATCAGGGCTGGACGGGGGCCCCTCCTGCTCGCACAATAGAGTCCTCCCAATCTAACAACCACAAGAGAGGCGAGTTTTGGCCAAGCCCGTCAAACCGGTTACCGCACGCGGTGAACAGACCCGCCAGAAACTGTTGCAGGCCGCCGAGCAGGAGTTCGGCGAGAAAGGCTTCCACACGGCCTCCATCAGCAGCATTACCCAACGGGCGGGTGTCGCCCAGGGCACCTTCTACATCTACTACGCCTCCAAGGAAGACATCTTCAAGGCGCTGGTGAAGGACATGGGGCGCAAGATGCGCCACTTCCTCACCGAAGCCACCGAGGGCATCACCGACCGGCTGGAGATCGAGCGCAAGGGCCTGGTGTTCTTCCTGCAGTTCGCCCTGCAGCACAAGAACCTCTACCGCATCGTCATGGAATGTCAGTTCATTGACGAGGCCACGTATCGGGATTACTACGAGGGGATGGCCGAGGTCTACGCCGGCCGCCTCAAGCGCGCCCAGGAAACGGGCCAGATTCGCGAGGGCGACGCCCACGCCCAGGCTTGGGTACTGATGGGTATCGCCGTGTTCATGGGCATGCGCTATTCCATCTGGGAAGACGCCCTGCCGCCCCAGGCGGTGCTGGACACCGCCACCGACTTCATCGCTTCGGGCCTGACACCCTAAGGGACGCGCCGATCAGCCCCTCGGGGCCGCTCCCCTCGCCGGTTCCTCCACCGGATGGCAGGTGCGGGGCACCGGGTGCCCCATGAAGGTTTCCATCAGGCAGGCCAGATAGCGCATGGTGCGGGCCGCTTCCGCATCGCTGCGGGGCAAACCACGCCGAGCTTCCAGCAGATCCACCACCCCCGCCTGCAGGCGGGCGAGCCCCCGATTGTGGCGCGCGCGGCTATCATCCGGCGCCAGG
The DNA here is from genome assembly GCF_009295635.1 of Alkalilimnicola sp. S0819. Lineage (NCBI taxonomy): Bacteria > Pseudomonadati > Pseudomonadota > Gammaproteobacteria > Chromatiales > Ectothiorhodospiraceae > Alkalilimnicola > Alkalilimnicola sp. S0819. Next base: position 20,848 of record NZ_WHIW01000022.1, read on the forward strand.
GCCAGCGCCCGGTCGTAGGCGTCCATGGCCGCCTCCAGCTTGCCCCGCTGGGCCCGCGCGTTCCCCAGCCGGAACCAGGCTTGCGCATCCTCGGGGCGGCGGTTCAGATAGGCCGCGTAGCCCTGCTCCGCCGCCGCCCAGTCTTCCGCCTGGTAAGCCTGAGCCGCCCGGTCCGGGCTCCCGCCCAGACTCGCGCAGCCACCCAACAACACCACGCCCAGCGCCAGCGCGCATGGGTTTTGCCACGATAAATGCTTTATCATCGGGCCACTTTATAGCACCAGGATTCTGGGAGCCATGACTAAGCACAGCCCTCGCACCGCGGTACGCATAGGCCATATCACCGTAGGCGGCGACGCCCCGGTGGTGGTGCAATCCATGACCAATACCGACACCGTCGACGAGGTGGCCACCGCGGTGCAGGTGGCGCAACTGGCGAAGGCCGGTTCGGAGCTGGTGCGCATCACCGTCAATTCCGAAGAGGCCGCGGCGGCGGTGCCGCGCATCCGTGAGCGTCTGGACGCGATGGGCGTGGACGTTCCCCTGGTGGGGGATTTCCACTTCAACGGCCACAAGCTCCTCACCCAGGAACCGGCTTGCGCCGAGGCGCTGGCCAAGTACCGCATCAACCCGGGCAATGTGGGGCGAGGCAGCCGACGGGACCCCCAGTTCGCCACCATGATCGAGCTGGCCTGTCGCTACGACAAGCCGGTGCGCATCGGCGTGAACTGGGGCAGTCTGGACCAGGAACTGCTGGCGCGAATGATGGACGACAACGCGCGCCTGCCCTCCCCCCGCGAGCCCGGCGTGGTCATGAAGGACGCGGTGGTGACCTCGGCGCTGCAGAGCGCGGCCCGGGCCGAGGAACTGGGGCTGCCCCACGATCGGATCATCCTCTCCTGCAAGATGAGCGTGGTGCAGGATCTGATCACCGTGTACCGGGATCTGGCCGGCCGCTGCGACTACCCTCTGCACCTGGGGCTCACCGAGGCGGGCATGGGCTCCAAGGGCATCGTCGCCTCCACCGCCGCGCTCGCGGTGCTGCTGCAGGAAGGTATAGGCGACACCATCCGCGTCTCGCTCACCCCGCAACCGGGCGAGGCCCGCACCACCGAAGTTGTGGTGGCCCAGGAAATCCTGCAGACCATGGGCCTGCGCGCCTTCACCCCCCTGGTTACCGCCTGCCCGGGCTGCGGGCGCACCACCAGCACCTTCTTCCAGGAGCTGGCGGAGAAGATCCAGCGTTATCTGCGCGAGCAAATGCCCCAGTGGCGGGAGCACTACCCCGGCGTGGAGCACATGTCGGTGGCGGTGATGGGCTGCGTGGTCAACGGGCCGGGCGAGAGCAAGCACGCCAACATCGGTATCAGTCTGCCCGGCACGGGTGAGCGCCCGGTGGCGCCGGTGTATGTGGACGGGGAAAAGACCGTGACTCTGAAGGGTGAAGGCATCGCCGAGGAGTTTCAGGGGATGGTGGAGGAATACGTGCACCGGCGCTATGGCACGGGGGGCTCCAACCCGGCCTGACACGGCGCCGCACCCGGGATGTTTCATGTCGCTATGGCGGGGTAACGGCGACATGGGAAACCGGCCCTGTGACGAGCCTTGTGGCGGACGAGCCTTATGGCGTAGGTGCCGGTTCCGGGGTGGGTGCGGCCTGGAGCGGCCCACGATTTGGCCCGGCTGCGCCGGGCTCCCCTGCGCTTCTCGCCGGAAAGGGGCGGGTTGCAAACTCGCTTCGCTCAAACAGGCAACCCGCTTTTTCCCTTTCCGGCTGCGATGCTCGGCTGCATCGACGTCCGCCCCA
>NZ_WHIW01000023.1 GCF_009295635.1 Alkalilimnicola sp. S0819
GGCTGCGCCCGGCGCTCCCCTGCGCTTCTCGCCGGAAGGGGGCGAGCAGCAAACTCGCTACGCTCAGACAAGCTGCTCGCTGATCCCCTTCCGGCTGCGATGCTCGGCTGCATCGACGGCCACCGCCGGCCGTACCCGCCCCAGGGCCTTCACGCTCCGGTGGGCGCTCCACCAGCAATGGGAACCCGGAAAGGCCCGCCCGGACCCGGCGGTTGGCATAAGGCCTGCGCTACAGCGCCAGCTTCCGTTTTCATTTCAGATTCTCCCGCCAAGCCGCGATGAGCCAAAGAAAAGCCCCCGCCTGCACAGCGCAGACGGGGGCTTGGTTCAAGGTGTGTGTGGTGTCAGGCGTCGCTTATTTGCGGTTGCCGTACCACATCCACTTGCCGTCTTCCTTGATCAGGTAAGTACCCTTCAGATTGGCCTTGCCGAAGGAGGTGGTGATCGCGCCGTCCACCAGGGCCTTGTCGCCCTCGATCTCCAGACCGGTGATCTCCACCTCGTACTTGGCCTTCAGCTGGTTGCCGTAGGTCTTGTAGAGGTTCGTCTGGGCTTCGTAGTCGCGGCCGTCGGACTGGAAGTCCGGGTGGTAGTTGGCCATGATCGCGGCCACGTCACCGCTGCGCACGGCGGTCTCATCGGCCTCGACGAAGGCGGCGACGTCCGCCGGCAGTTCCACCGCGGCGGCTTCGTATTTGGCCGGGTCTTCGGTGGGGCCGGAGACGCGGCCGTTGTAGACGAAGTCCACCACGTCGTTGTTGAAGGTCTCGGGCACGTCGGTGTGGATGAAGTGGCCTACGCCTTCATACAACTTCACCACGGGCTTGGGGCCCTGCTCGGCGAGCTTCATGTAGGCGGGCTTGATCACCTCGTTGCGCAGGTCGGTGTTACCGGTGGCCACCGTGGTGGGGATCAGCGGCTCATCGGCGCCGAAGGCGATGAACACCGGGATGTCGATCTCCGTCAGCCGCTTGAACAAGCTGTTCGGGTCTTCCCGGTTCAGTTCCATGCCCATGGAGTAGATGTCGCGGGTGTAGGCAATGACCCACAGCTCCAGCTCCTCCTGGGGCCCGTCGATCATGCCCACGCGAGCTTCGGTCAACCAGCGGGCGTCGGGGCCGTCCTTCTTGAAGAAGCCCACATCGGACTCGGTCACTTCACCGGTGTTGGGATCGCGCTTCTTGAAGTAGTAGAAGTCCCGGATCTGCTGCTCGGTGGTGTTGCGCTCCCTGTCCAGACGACCGGTAAACGCCCAGGTTTCATTCCAGGTGTCGTAGTCGTGGGCGTAGACGGGGTCCATCCAGGGCACCTCACCGCCGGGCAGGGTGATGTTGCGCGGATACTCCTCGAAACCGGCGGTGGCCGCCACGATCAGCTTGTCCACGGCGTCCGGGTAGCTGAGCGTGTAACCGATCACCCACTGGCCGCCCATGGAATGGCCCAGATAAGTGGCGTTGTCGATGTTCAGCTCGTCGCTGGCGATGCGGTGCCAGGCCTGACGGGTGTCCTCGAAGGTGCGCGCCAGCGGGGCGTCCAGGTTGCCGGGAATGGACTTGCCATAGCCGGGGATGTCCAGCGCGACCACGCGCAGGCCCGCCTCCAGGGCGGTTTCCATCAGCTCGCTCCAGTAGCCGGCCGCGGCGCCCTTGCCGTGCACCAGCACCAGGGTCGGGGCCTTGGAGATGTCCTCGCCGATGAATTCGTCCATATAGGCGAATTCCCACTCTACGCCGCGCTCGTCGCGGGCGGTGGAATACTTCACCTCGAAGGGATAGGTGACGGTCTCGCCCCAGAAGCTCACGTCGGGGCGGGCTTCGCCCACGGTGGCCGGGCGCATGTGGGTCAGGTCGAGCTCGGGCCGGCTCTGGCAACCGGCCAGGCCCAGCGCCAGCACCAGGCCGGTCAGCAACAGCCAGGAAGTACGTCGTACAGCGTGCATGAATGTTCTCCGGAACGTTTTTCGTTTTGTATCGGCGGACCGCTCGAGTTGGCCCGTCCGTCAGCCTCTGTGTGGGGCGTAGTGCAATGTCCGTCAGTCAGGACGGAGCGTCAAGCCCCGAGCCGGGGTAAAGCGTAGGTATCAGCCGTTAACGCTACGTAAAGAAGTCATTCACCTGGGCGGCGAAGTCTTCGGGTGCTTCCAGGTTCATGGCGTGACCCACGCCCGGAAGGATCCGTAATTCGGCATTGGGCAGCCCTGCGTTCATGGCCTCCACATCGGCTCGCGGGATCCACAGGTCCTGCTCGCCCCAGAGGATGCGCCGACGCTGGGGCAGCTCGCCTAGGCGTCCGGCGAATTCCCCACTGTGGTGGAGCCGGTTCAGGTGTTGGGGGATGCCGAACCAGATGCCGTCGCTCAGCTTGCGGGTGTGGTCCACGAGCGTTTCGAAGCAGGCCTGCTGCTCCGGGGTGCTTGCTGCGCGGTAGCGGGGCGCCTGGCCGGCTTGCAGGCTGTCCGGCTCGAACAGGGTGGGTGCTGCGGTGGCGAGTCCCGCGTGGGCGACGGCGCGGTCGGCCTTCATGGCCTGGAACAGCCCCAGCGCCTGCTCATCGAAGGGTAGGCTGCGCGGGGTGACCGGGTCCAGGGCCAGGATCTCGCCGAAACGCTCGGGTGCTCGAAGCATGGCGATATCGGCGATCAGAGCACCGGTGGAGTGGGTGATCAGGTCCACCCGCTCCAGGCCCAGGGCGTCGATGAAGGCGATCAGGTCCGTTGCATGGGTTTCCAGACTGTAATTGCTGTAGTCGGCAGTGGGCGCGGGCTTGGCGGAATCGCCGCAGCCACGCCAGTCGTAGGCGTGCACCCGCAGCGCCGGGCTCAGCCAGGGCCAGACCAGGTCCATCCACTGCAGGCAACCCAGGTTGCCGTGCACGAACACCAGTGCTCGCGAGCCCTGGCCGTGGCTTTGGTAATGGAGTCGTACGGTTTCGGTATCCAGTGTGGGCATGCGTTCCTTCCCGGCTTGTTGTTGTGCTTCCATTACACTGATCGGGGAGGCACTGTTCAATCATCAGCGCTCAGGATGGACACGCATGAACCAAGCCAGCGTCGCGCCGCCCCTGCCCGAGCAGCCCATTCGGCTGGGGGTGAGTAGTTGCCTGTTGGGTGAGCAGGTGCGCTTTGACAGTGGGCACAAGCGTTCCCCCTTCATCGCCGATGTGCTGGCCACCTACTTCGAGTTCGTACCCGTGTGCCCGGAGGTGGCCATCGGACTGAGTATTCCCCGACCCCCCATACGCCTGGAGGGCGATCCGGAGCACCCGCGGGCTGTGGGTGCGCGGGACGCGTCCTTCGACGTGAGCGAGCGGCTGCGCGATTTCGGTCGGCGCATGAGCCGTGAGCTGCCGTCCATCAGTGGTTATATCTTCAAGAGCAAGTCCCCCAGCTGCGGCATGGAGCGGGTCAAGGTCTACGGCGAGAAGGGCATGCCGGCCAAGCTGGGCCGTGGCCTCTACGCCGCCGAGATCATGGCCGCCAACCCCCTGCTGCCCTGCGAGGAGGAGGGGCGGCTGAACGATCCGGTGCTGCGCGAGAACTTCCTCGGCCGGGTCTATGCCTATCGGCGCTGGCAGGAGCTGCTGGCCAAGGGGCTGAGCGCCGAGGCGCTGGTGCGCTTTCACAGCCGCCACAAGTACCTGCTCATGGCCCACGGCAAGGAGCGATTGCGGGCGTTGGGGCGGCTCATCGCTCGGGCCGGCAGCCTGCCGCTGGAGGAACTGGCCGGTCAGTACGGCGCGCTGTTCATGGACACGCTCGCTTACCGCGCCACCCGCCGGCGGCACACCGACGTGTTGTTCCACCTTTTCGGTTACCTCAAGCGCGAGCTGGACGCCGAGGGCAAGGCGGAAATGGTGGAACTGATCCACGACTACCGTGAGGGGCGGGTGCCGCTGATCGTGCCCATCACCCTGTTGCGCCATCATTTCCGGCGCCATCCCTCCGCCTATGTGGCGGAACAGTTTTATCTGCACTGGGCCCCGGCGGGCCTGAGTCTGTGGAACAGTATCTAGGCGTGTCCAAGGAGTGTCCGGTGTCCGCTTTCGGTCTGTTGATCATTGGAGACGAGTTGCTTTCCGGAAAACGTCAGGACAAGCACCTGGGGCGGGTGATCGCCATGCTCGCCCAGCGCGGCCTGGAGCTGTCCTGGGCGCGGATCCTCGGTGACGAGCCGCGGGTACTGGTGCGCAATCTGCGCGAGAGCTTCGCCGGCGGCGATATCGTGTTCAGCTGCGGCGGCATAGGCGCGACCCCCGATGACCGCACCCGGCAGTGCGTGGCCGAGGCGCTGCAACTGCCTCTTGCCCTGCAGCCCGAAGGTGTGGCGGAAATCGAGGCCCAGTTCGGTGAGCGGGCCTGGCCCCAGCGGGTGAAGATGGCCGAGTTTCCACAAGGGGCGGAAATCATTCCCAACCCGGTCAACCGGGTGTCGGGCTTCTCCCTGCGGGACCATCACTTCGTGCCCGGCTTTCCTCATATGGCCTGGCCCATGCTGGAGTGGGTGCTGGACACCCATTACCCCCATCTGCACGCGCCGGGCGCGGTGGCGGAGCAGGCCATCATCGTTCGGGATGCCCGGGAAGGGGATCTGATTCCGCTGATGGAAGACTTCGTCGCCCGTTACCCCGCGCTGCGCCTGTCCTGCCTGCCCTCGGGGGCCAGTGAGCAGTATTACCTGGAGCTGGGCCTGCGGGGCGCCGGGGAGCTGGTGGCAAGCGCCATGCAGGCGCTGCGCGCCGAGCTGGAGGCTCGGGGCTACCGCTGGGAGCCCATCGCATTGACATAGTGTTAGAACGACACTAAGGTCGCCCCATGATCGTGGAAGTCACGAAATGGCGGACGTAGCAGCCCTGCAGGCGGGGGTGAGCACCGATGTGGTGATCTTCACCATCCGCGAGGGTGCCCTGAGCGTGCTGCTGGTGCGCCGTGCCCGTGAACCCTACCAGGGTGCCTGGAGCCTGCCGGGGGGGCGCTTGGCGGAGGGCGAATGCCTGGACGGCTGCGCCCAGCGGATGCTGCGGGAGCAGACCGGCATACGGGATATCTACCTGGAGCAGCTCTACACCTTCGGCCAGCCGGGCCGCGATCCGCGCGGCCGGATCGTCTCCGTCGCCTATTTCGCGCTGTTTCCCTACGGCGAAGCCGGTTGCGCGCTGGCCGCCGACGAGCGGCGTTGCTGGCGAAGGGTGGACGGGCTCGCGGGCTTGGCCTTCGATCATGGCGAGATGGTGGCCCTCGCCCGGCGCCGGCTGGCGTCGAAACTGGAGTACTCCACCATCGCCCTGCAATTGATGCCGGAGCGTTTCACGCTCAGCGAACTGCAGGGCGTATACGAGAGCATACTCGGCGAAACGCTGGATAAACGGAATTTCCGCAAGCGCTTGCGGGCACTGGATTGCCTGGAGGACACCGGGGCACTGTTTCGGGCCGGCAAGCACCGGCCCGCCAAGCTCTATCGGGCGAGCCGGCCCGATCGGGTGCAGATCATCAAATGAGGTGCAGAGCATGAGCAAGGTCCAGGCCGCCCCGGCGCAGTCTATGCCGATTTTTCGCGAGCAGGCTTTTCAGGCCGACGAGGACCTGCGCGCAGGCGAGCGCGAGGAGCTGATGGAGCGCATTCGCCGCCTGTTGCGCGAGCGTAACGCGGTGTTGGTGGCCCATTACTATACCGATGCCGACGTGCAGCGCCTGGCCGACCAGACCGGCGGTTACGTGTCCGACTCCCTGGATATGGCCCGCTTCGGCAAGGAACACCCGGCGGATACCCTGATCGTCGCCGGCGTGCGATTCATGGGCGAGACCGCGAAGATCCTCACGCCTCACAAGCGTGTGCTCATGCCTGAGCTGGAGGCCACCTGCTCGCTGGATCTGGGCTGCCCGCCGGAAGAGTTCGCCACCTTCTGCGACCAGCACCCGGACCGCACCGTGGTGGTGTACGCCAACACATCCGCGGCGGTGAAGGCCCGGGCCGACTGGGTGGTGACCTCCAGCATTGCCGTGGACGTCATTCGCCATCTGCATGCGCGGGGCGAGAAGATCCTCTGGGCCCCGGACAAGCATCTGGGGGGTTATATCCAGAAGACTACCGGCGCCGATATGCTGCTCTGGGACGGCTCCTGCATCGTCCATGAGGAGTTCAAGGGCGTCGAGCTGGAGCGGTTGCGCCGCGAGCACCCGAGCGCGAAGGTGCTGGTGCACCCCGAGTCGCCGGCCGGCGTGGTGGACCAGGCCGATGTGGTGGGGTCCACCTCCCAGCTGCTCAAGGCCGTACAGGAACTGGCGGCGGACACGTTCATCGTCGCCACCGACAACGGCATTTTCCACAAGATGCGCGAAGCGGCGCCGGGCAAGACCCTGCTGGAGGCGCCCACCGCCGGGCGCAGTGCCACCTGCTCCAGCTGCGCCCATTGTCCGTGGATGGCGATGAACGGGCTGCGCAGCCTGGCCCGGTGCCTGGAGACCGGCAGCGGCGAGATCCACGTGGACCCGGCGGTGGGAGAGCAGGCCATGATCTCGCTGAGCCGCATGCTCGATTTTGCCGAGCAGCGCAAGCGCGAGGTGCTGGGCGCGGGCGACGCCTGATTGGCGCCCCGGGTACGACGTTGAATTTGCGCCGACAGACACGCACCTAAGGCTAGGGAGGCGGTGCGCCTCCCTAACCCCCCCACCACGCGCAAGGTGCGAGCGTATGCCTGCCCAAGTAGCGGTGAGCGTGCACGGACCGAACCAGGTGCCGGACGGCGGCTTGACCGAGCAGTGGGAGCGGCTGCTGGCGCAATCCACGCGTTCCGAAAGCCTCTTTCAGTCGCGCTCCTGGCTGGACCAGTTGCCGGCTCCGGAGAAGGGGCCGCCCTGGGAGCTTTTCACCCTTCACGACCCGCGGGGTGAGCTGCTCGCCCTGGCGCCGGTGCGGCGCGGACGCCAGCGGCTGCGCTTCCACGTATCGGCCCGCACCCTGGCGGAGATCCGTTTGCCGGCGGTCAATCTGCAGGGCAGCGAGCCGTTGCTCGCCGAGGGTCAGCCCCCCTTGGAAGCCTTGGTCGATGCCCTCTGGCGACACTATCCTCGAGCACAGTGCCTGTATCTGGACAGTGTCACGGTGAATGGGGATGTCTGGCGGCAACTGCAGCGCCTGCATGCCGCCGGCTGGGCGCTGGTCTATGCGCCGGACGGCCCCAGGGCACACCATATGCTGGATCTGCCCACGGCTTTCCCCGCCTATCTGCGTGCGCAGTTCAGCGCCAAGACCCGCAACACTCTGCGTCGCAAGCAGCGTCAGCTGGCAGCGGCGGGGGAGTTGCGCCTGTGGCGAGTCGAGAAAGCCTCCGAGGTGGCCGACTTCCTTGCCCGAGCCGCCGAGGTGTCACGGCAGTCCTGGCAGCATCGGCGGCTGGGGCCGCGGGTTCACCAGACAGCCGCCGAGCAACGCAGGCTGTGCGGTCTGGCCGAACGGGGCCTGCTGCGCAGCTACCTGCTGTTTTGCGGCCACCAGCCCTGCGCTTTCGTACTCGGTTACCAGTACCGGGGCGTGTTCCACTATTCGGAGGTCGCCTTCGACGCGCGATATGGCCGGCGCCGACTCTCGCCGAGCCTGGTGCTGCTCTACCGCCTCATCGAGGACCTCACGGTGCATCGTCCGGCCCGCTGCCTGGACTTCGGCGTGGGGGATGCGGATTACAAGCGCTTGTTCGCCAATCGCTGCCACACCGACGCCACCGTGCTGGTGCTCCGCCGCAGCTGGCGAAACCGCTTGCTGCTCGCCGCGCACCGGGGCTTTCGCGGGGCCATTCGTACGCTTAAGGGAGGCCTTGGGGGCGTCCGCCCGAGTCGGCCATCGCTGCCCGCGCCGGCCGTGGGAAGAGGCGGCGCACATGGGGGCTGAGTGGCGTATCGAGTTGCAGCCGCTGGGCGGCTCGGCGCCCGGTGCCAACCTGCTTGGGCAATGGCGGGAACTGCTCGCCGCAAGCCCTCACAACCCCGAACAATCGCTGTACCGCACGCCAGAATGGGTGCGGTACTTCCGTCTGGCCGAACCGGGCAGTCCGGTGCTGCTGGCGCAGGCCCGCGACGGCAGGGGGGAACTGGCGGGGCTCGCGCCCTTACGCTTGGCGCAGTACCGCCTGCGCTATGAACTAGGAACCCGATGCCTGGCGGTCGACAGCATTCCCTGTCTGGCCCTGATGGGCGGCGAGCCGCTGTGGCCCGCGGAGCCGGCTGCCTTCGAGCAACTACTCCGCCGTCTGCGGGCACAAATGGACGGGCGGGCCGAGGCGCTGTACCTGAGCAGCGTCAGGGTAGGCGGGCTTTTCTGGCATTATCTGCAGGAGCGCTCCCTGAGGCAGCTCGGCTATGCCCTGTACGTGCCGGACGGCGAGCGTCTGCGTCGCAGTATCGCCATCCCCGACGATCTGGCGGCGTACCTGACGCAGTTCAGCGCGAAGACCCGTAATACCCTGCGACGTAAATTGCGCCGCGCCGAAGAGCGGGGCCTGCGCGTGTGGCGCGCGGAGCGAGCCGAGCAGGTGCCCCAGTGGCTGCGGGATGCCAGCCGTGTACACCGCCAATCCTGGCAGCGCCGCGAGCTTGGCACCTCGATTCGCGACGAGCCGGACCAGCGGCGGCAGCTGGAACTGTTGGCCGAGGCCGGGTTGTTGCGCTGCTATCTGCTCTACGCCGGTGAACACGCCTGTGCCTTCGTGCTCGGGCGTCAGCACGGGGATGTGTTCCATTATGCGGGGGTGGGCTACGACCCGGCCATGGCGGGATATTCGCCCAGCGTGGTGCTGCTGTTGCATATCATCCAGGACTTGAGCCGGCACCGGCCGGCGCGATTGATGGACTTGGGCCTGGGGGACCAGGAATACAAGCGCCACTTTGGTAATCGCAACTACCGGGACGCCCCCGTGTTATTGCTGCGCCGGAGCCTGCATAATCGGTGTCGCAGCAGCCTGCATGGCGGCTTTCGCCGGATGGTGCGGTGCGCGAAGCGGTGGCGGGCGCTGGACACGCTTTGAACGATGGATAATAACCAGAACAGGTAGCAATAATGAGCAATCGTGGCCTGGCCGTATTGTGCGTGCGGCTGTTCGCCATCGCACTGGTGGTATACATGCTCTATGCCCTTCCGCACTGGTATGCGCGCAGCGCCGACCTACCCGCGGGATTCTTCCATCTGCTGCTGCCCGTGTACCTGCTGGGCACGGTGCTGGCGGCCTGGATGTGGTGGAGTCCGGGGCGCCTCGCCAGCCTGATGTTGCCGCAGCGCTCCTCCGAGTCCGCCTCCGGCACCAGCCAGGAGGGCCAGCCGCCTTCGTCGGACGAGACGGCCGCGGTGCTGCTTTTCTGTGCCGGTTTTCTGCTCGCCTTATGGGTGCTGCCGGAGTTTCTGGTGGGGGTTTGGCGGGTATTCACCTTACTGGGGGAGGGGGCCGCTCAGCCCTTGTGGGCACGGGAAGAAGGCATCTTGCTGCTCGGCCGTGGCGGCCAGTTTCTTCTGGCAGTCTGGTTGTGCCTGGGGCGTCGCGGTTGGCTGGGTGCATGGCGCCGATTGCGCCGAGCCGGTGCTTACTGATTGGGCGGGCGGGGTGGCGTCTGGGGTGGCACTGGTCAATACCCTTGGCCGATTCGCTGCTCACGAAGATAGGCTTCCAGCGCCTGCAGGTCGCCCAGCAGCGTGCCGGAGACGAACACCTGCGGGGTTTCGTCGGCGGCGCTCAGCGCCCGTAGCGCCCGTTCGCTGATGTCCCGGCCTACCATGATTTCCACATAGCGCAGTCCGCAGTGCCGTAGGCGCCGGCGCGCCCGGGCACTGTGCCGGCAGCCCCGTCGGGTCAGCAGACCATAGAGTTCGGGGCCGCTGGCCATGGGGTTCAACCTGCGCAGCAAGCGATCCGCGTCGTCCGCGTCCTCCGGCCCGCCCCCGGCCGCTTCCGTTGGAAACAGGCCGGCAATGTATCCTTCCTGCACCAGAAGGCCGTAACCGCAGGTATCCAGGTGCCCGCCCGCGGTCATGCTGGCCATGCCCATGGCCCGGGTGAAGGCGCCGTCCCGGTCCGCGATCAAGTCCAGACCCTGGAGCCCCAGTTGTCGCGCCCAACGCGCCATGGTCGGGGTGTCGCTGACCGCCAGACAGGCGATGTGCGTGGCACCGGCCGTGCGCAGGCTGATTTGCAGTTCTTCGTAGCGCAGGGCGCGGGCGGTGGGGGATGCCCCATGGAGGGGGGCGGGCAGGGCACAGATGATTCGGCAGCCCGCTTGTAGATAGTCGCGGCTGCTCTCGTGTTGCCAGTGTCCGCGCCGACGTCGCAACCATTGCGCCGTCGGCACAGGCTCACCCGCCCGGATTGCTGGCATGCGTGTGCTCCGTCTGCGGCCACGGGAAGTGGACGGGCGCCGGCACGCGGCGCTCGAGCAGGGTTCAGCGCTTCACCATGCGGTAAATGAACAACAGCAGGATGGCGCCCAGCACCGCGATCACGAAACTGCCCAGATTGAAGCCGCTTACATCGCCCAAGCCTAGCGCCGAGGCGATGAAGCCGCCCACCAGCGCGCCGACGATACCGAGGATGATGGTGATGAAGATGCCCCCGGGGTCCTTGCCGGGCATGAGGAATTTGGCAACGATGCCGGCGATGAGGCCGAAGATGATCCAGGCGATAATACCCATGGGTGTGCTCCCTGGTGTTGTGGCGGTCCTGTTCCTGTCAATGGGGGTGACGGCAGGGAACGCAAATGGGCGCCTCAAGGGGATATCTGGCCAGTTCCCGTGGGCCTCGGTGGCAACCACGGGTTTCTCGGCAAGGCCCCTTCCTCAATCCTCGCCGTGGATGGCGCGCACGATATAACCGCCGGATTTCTCGTCCAGTTCCAGGCTGAGCAGGCCCCGGGCCTGGGCTTCTTCCAGCAAGCGGCCGAAGGAGCGAAACCCGTAGTAGGACTCACTGAAGCTAGGTCGGCGGCGTTTGAGCGCCTGTTTGACCATGGAACCCCAGATCGTGTCCTCTTCGCCGCGCTCCGCGTAGAGGGCCTCGGCGGTCTCCAGAATCAGGTCCATGGCTTCCTGGGCGCGGTCCTCCTCCTCGCTCTTCACGGCGCTCCTGTCGGCCTTGGCGGCCTTCTCATCGCCGCTTTTCACCTTCGCCGGCGGTTTCTTCCGGCCACCCTTGCGGGGCGTTGCGTTGCGCACCAGATCGTCGTAGAGAATGAACTCATCGCAGTTGTTGATCAGCAGATCGGAGGTGGAATTTTTCACCCCCACGCCGATCACCTGCTTGTTGTTCTCCCGCAACTTGCTCACCAGGGGGGCGAAGTCGGAATCACCGCTGATCAACACGAAGGTGTCCACGTGGGATTTGGTGTAGCACAGGTCCAGCGCGTCCACGACCATGCGGATGTCGGCCGAATTCTTGCCCGACTGGCGCACGTGGGGGATCTCGATCATCTCGAAGGAGGCCTCGTGCATGGGGGCCTTGAACGCCTTGTAGCGATCCCAGTCGCAGTAGGCCTTCTTGACCACGATGCTGCCCTTGAGCAGCAGGCGCTCCAGCACCTTGCCGATGTCGAAGCGCTCGTAGCGGGCGTCGCGCACGCCCAAGGCAATGTTCTCGAAATCACAGAAAACGGCCAGATTCCGGGTGTCGTTGGATTGGGCCATGGGGTCTCCTTGCGGCGGTTTGCGGGCAGTATGCGCGTTGTGCCAGGCGGCCGCTATGGCATCATGGGTTCATGCCGAAGAAAACCCCCGCTGCCATGCGCGAGCTGATCCTGATCCGTCATGCCGAGGCCCAGGCCCACGGTGGGCCTGGCGGTGATTTCCAGCGTCCGCTGAGCGAGCGCGGCGAGCAGGACGCGGCCATGCTGGGGCGTCGACTGGCGCAGCGGGCCTTGCACCCGGACAGGTTCAGCTGCAGCAGTGCCCTGCGGGCGCTGGGCACGGCCCGGCTGGTGGCGGCGGGGTTGGGGGTCCGCCCTGAGCGCCTGCTCGCCGAGGAGCGCTTGTACCTGGCGAGTGCCGGCGATCTGCTGGCTTGGATCAATGCCTTGCCGGACAGTTGCCGCACGGTGCTGCTGGTGGCGCACAACCCGGGGCTGGCTGAGCTGGCGACAATCTTCACCGGCCGGGCGTTGCGCGGGTTTCCCCCGGGCACGGCCCTGGGCTTGCGCTTCCCCCTGTCGCATTGGGCCAGCCTGACGCCGGGTGATGCCCGTTTCGAGTTCGTGGAGTTGCCCGCGGGCCAAGGAAGCCAGCCTTGACGGGGTGATCGGCGGGTCCATGCTTTCTCCAGCAACCGCCTTTAAGAGAAAAGTCATGGATTCACGCGCTCCGCTGGAACAGCTCGCCACCCACACGGTAAGCAACCAGGCCCCGGACTTGCCCGACTACCACGCCTATCTGGATGACACTCCGCTGTGGGAGGGTGTCGCCCGGGAAGGCGGCGCGGATCATGAGCCGCGGCTGCGCGCCCTGGGGGAGGCGGCCGGCAGTGCCGCGGTAATGGCGCTGGGCGAACAGGCCAACAGCAACCCGCCGCGGCTGCGTGCCTTCGACCGCCAGGGGCGGCGTCTGGACCTGGTGGAGTATCACCCGGCCTATCATCAGCTGATGCGCCTGGGCTGCGAGCACGGCGTGCACAACCACGCCTGGCAGGCGGAGCGGGGCGGGCATGTGGCCCATGTGGCCCTGCTCTATATGCTCTACCAGGCCGAGGGCGGAGTCTGCTGCCCGCTGACCATGACCCACGCCGTGCGCCCGGCCCTGCGTGCCTCCACGGAGTTGGCTGCCTTCTGGGAGCCGCTGCTCGATGTCGAGGCCTACGATCCGGCCTATTGCCCCGCCAGCGACAAGCAGGCGGTGACCTTCGGCATGGCCATGACCGAGAAGCAGGGGGGCTCGGACGTGCGGGCCAATACCACCCGTGCCGAGCCGGTGTCCGATGGTTATCTGCTCCAGGGGCACAAGTGGTTTTGTTCCGCGCCCATGTCGGACGCCTTCCTCACCCTGGCACAGGCGCCGGAGGGCCTGAGCTGCTTCCTGGTGCCCCGCTGGCGACCGGACGGCACTCGAAACCCCTTCTTGATCCAGCGCCTGAAGGACAAGCTGGGTAATCAGGCCAACGCCTCCGCCGAGATCGAGTACGCGGCTACCTGGGCCATGCCCCTGGGGCCCTTGGGCGAGGGGGTGAAGACCATCATCGGCATGGTGCAGCAGACCCGGCTCGATGCGGCGGTGGCACCGGTGGCGTTGATGCGTCAGGCGCTGGTCCGGGCGCTGCATCATTGCCGCCATCGCGGTGCCTTCGGCAAGGCACTGATCGATCAGCCGCTGATGCGCAATGTGCTGGCGGACATGGCCCTGGAGGTGGAGGCCGGCTTGCGCCTGGTGTTGCGTCTGGCCCGCGCCTTCGAACCCGGCGCCGACGAGCAGGACAGGCACCTGGCCCGGGTGGGCACCGCCATCGCCAAGTACTGGCTCAACAAGCGCAGCCCCGAGTTCACCTGCGAGGCCATGGAATGCCTGGGCGGTGGGGGCTACGTGGAGGAGTCCTTGATGCCGCGGCTCTACCGCGAGGCACCGGTGAACGGTATCTGGGAGGGCTCGGGCAACGTGCTCTGCCTGGACGTGCTGCGCGCCTTCGCCCGGGAGCCTGAGAGTCTGCAGGCGCTGCTGTCGATCATCGAGGCCAGGCGTGGAGAGCACGCGGCGCTGGACCGCACGCTCGCGCGCATCAAGGGCCTGTTGACGCGGCCGGAAGAGCTGGAAATGCGGGCCCGCAGCCTGGCGGAGTGGCTGGCTCAGGCGTTGCAGGCAAGCCTGCTGCTGGAGGACGGGCCAGCGGAAGTGGCCGAGGCCTGGTGCGATGCGCGCCTGAGCGAGCGTGGCCGCGTCTATGGCGCGCTGCGCGACAGCGCCCAAGTGGAGGCTCTGCTGGCGCGCGCTTGATAGCCGCCGCCGTCGCCGTCATAGCTCAAGCATGAGCTCATCCACGTAGCAAGGAGCCTGTCATGAAGTACCTGTCTCTGGGTCAGATCCTGGCCGTTCTGCTGTTGGCCGGCGCGGGTGTCGGACTTGCCGGCTGCAATACCGTCGAAGGGGTGGGCGAGGATGTCAGCGCCGCCGGTGACAAGCTCGATGAAGCCGCCGAGGAGCGCGGCGCAAGGTAAATCCGTCGAAACCGCGTCTGCGGCGGGCTGTGCCCGGCCATTCAGGGATTCTCCTCGCGGTGCTACGCTCTCGCGCCCAGGCACTAGGAGGAGCGTTACATGGCCGTTTACAAGGCAAGGCAGATTGCGGCGATCGAAGAGGCCGTGATGACGGGGCGGCGGGCCCTGAAGGCCGCGCAAAACGATGACCCGCGAGTCTTCGCCCATGCGTATGTGGCCGCGGGTGGCGTACAGATCCCCGGGCAGCCGGCGGCGAAGGACGCCGCGCAGGCGCTGGGTCGTGCTCTGTTGGAATCCCTGGCGCGGAATACCGCGCCGGCGCAGGAAAATGAGCTGTTGCGCTTCGAGTGGGAGCGGGTGCAGCAGGAAACCGAGTGGGTCCGCCAGGCCCGGGATGAGCGGGTGGTCGGTTTTCGATTGGTCCTCAGCCCCGCGGCGGAGCGCGACATGGCCTGTGCGGCGATCAGCAAGCAGGACCATGGCTACGGGCGCAATCTCTTTCCCCGGCTGAGCATCGTCGTATTGCCCCCGCAGGCGCTGGGCAGCCGGTTTGTGCCGGTGAGCGTGGACGAAGTCGAGTGTTGAAGCAGACACGGATCCGTTCCCAGGGGCCAGGCGGCCGTAGGGGCTTGTGGGCATTGATCCGTATCTCCTTGAGCCGCCGCCCCTTGGGAAGCGCGTGAGCTGGCCCTAGTTCAGCGCCAGAACCCGCCAGCTCCGCCAGGAGGCACGCCATGCAAGTACACGACATCATGACCCCCGAATTCCAGGCCTGTTCGCCCCGAGCCACTTTGCGCGACGCGGCGCAGATGATGCGCGATCTGGACGTGGGCATTCTGCCCATTGCCTCGGGCGATGAGCTGGTGGGGGTGGTGACGGACCGGGACATCTGTTGCCGCGGCGTGGCCGACGGCGCGGACCCGGAAGCGGTGATGGTCCAGGAGATCATGAGCCAGCCGCTGCTGCGCTGCTACGAGGACGAGGACGTGGCGGAGGCCGCCCGGCTGATGGAAGACCGGCAGGTGCGGCGCCTGCTCGTCTACAACCGTCAGGAGCGCCCCGTGGGCGTACTCGCCCAGGCGGACATCGCCCTGAACCCGGAAACCGCGCGTTTCGTCACCGAGCTGGTGCACGATATTTCCGAACCCGGCCCGGGGCATCATCGTCCGGCCATGCACTAGGGGAACACTGATCGATTCCTTTGGCCCCCCGAGGCAGGGGGGCGACGCGATCAGCCTGTGTCCGCCTGGCCGTGGCTCAGCAAGCGGGTGATCAACTCGCGCAGGTTCACGGTATTGAAGGGTTTATCGCAGATCGCCGAAACCCCTGCCTGACGCACGGCGGCGAGCCGTGCCTCGCTGCGCTCGCTGGTCACCATCAGCATCGGCAGTTCGGGTTGGTCGCTCGCGTGGCGCACGTAGTTGACCAGTTCCTGACCATCCATTTCCGGCATGTTGTAGTCGGTGATGACCAGATCGAAGATCTCGTCGCGTATCTGTTCCGCCGCCTCTATGCCGTTGTGGGCCTCGCTGATCTGCTCGATGCCCATCTGGGCCAGCAGATGGCGGATATGGCGCAGGGAAAAACTGCTGTCATCCACCACCAGTACCCGCAGGTCCTCCACGTCCACCTGGTCGAGTTCCAGGCGATCCGGTTCGATGTAGTCCAGCGTGGTGTGCAAGGCCACCCGCAGGTCCTCGACAACGAAGGGCTTGGGCAGGATCGCCAGTACCCCCGCCTGGCGCACCGGCTCCAGATTGTGGGGGTGGGTCTCGCTGGAGATCAGCATGAAAGGCGTGTCGGCCAACGCCTCACGGGTGCGCATGGCGGTGATCAGTTCCACACCGGTCATGTCCTCGTAGTACATGGCGCTCACCACCAGATCCGGTGGGTGCAGCCCCATGTGTTCCAGCGCTTGAGCGCCGGTGACCACGTGGTCGATCTTGTCCAGGCCCATGCTGCGAAGATGACGCAGAATGATCCTCGACTGGGGCAGGGATGGTTCGACCAGCAGGATGTGCAGGTCTTGCAGGGCAATGGGATGGTGCACGCTTCACCTTGGGGCGTGGGCGGTTGATTGAGGGCCCATGGTAAACCGCCCGAGCCCGAATGCGTAGCCGTCTTCATCTCCCGCCCCGGCGCTCTGGCACTTATCGATACCCGGTAGCTGTGTTAAGAAGTGGGTATGAGGGTTTTTCAGGGCGGGGCCGAGGGCGGCCCGGCCGGCGCAAGGGCGGGGAGCGAGTAGTGGCGGAAATGGAGCGAGGGCACAGGCCCAGAACGGGTCTGATCCTGTCCGGGGGTGGGGCGCGCGCCGCCTACCAGGTGGGTGTGCTCAAGGCCGTAGCCGACCTTTTGCCGCCACGGGCCGGAAACCCATTCCCGGTGATCTGCGGTACCTCGGCCGGCGCGATCAACGCGGTGGGGCTGGCCAGCCATGCCAGCCGTTTCCGCACCGGTGTGCGCGGCCTGGAAGCGGTCTGGGGAAGTTTTCACGCCGGTCAGGTGTACCGTACCGATCTGCATGGCATGCTGCGGCGCGCGCTGCAGTGGTTCAGCGCCATCTTCTTCGCCGGCATCGGCGCGCGCCGCCCGATTTCCCTGCTGGACAACAGCCCGCTGGTGCATCTTTTGCAGCGGCTGATTCACTTCGAGCGTGTAGAGCGCGCCATCGAAGCCGGAGATCTGCATGCGGTCAGCGTGACAGCATCCTGCTATGGCAGCGGCCAGTCGGTGTGCTTCTTCCAGGGCAAAGAGGGTATCACCCCCTGGCGCCGGGCACGCCGGATCGGCCGACGGGCGACACTGGGGCTGGAGCATCTCTTGGCGTCCGCCGCGATTCCGGCGATCTTCCCGGCGGTCTCGGTGGGCGGTGAGTACTACGGCGACGGTTCCGTGCGTCAGCTGGCACCCATTAGCCCGGCCCTGCACCTGGGAGCCGACCGGGTCATGGTGATCGGGGTAAGCGCCGATACCGAGCTCAGCTCGCCAAGTGGCGGCCTGCGACGCCAGCCCACTCCCGCCGAGATGGCGGGCCACCTGCTCAACAGCGCCTTCCTCGACAGTCTGGAGGGCGATCTGGAGCGCCTGGAGCGCATTAACCGCACCCTCGACCTGCTGCCCGATGAGGCGCGTGCTTCGCGGATCGGGCTGCGCCCCGTCCAGGTCCTCACCATCGCCCCCTCGGAGCCCATCAACGAGATTGCGGTGCGATACGCCCGGGAACTGCCCCGGCGCATCCGCTTCTTCCTGCGCGGCAGTGGCGCCACCGACTCGGGCGGCTCGGTGCTGATCAGCTACATCCTCTTCGAAGCCGCCTACTGTCGGGCGCTCATGCGACTGGGCTACGATGACGCCATGAGGCGGGAACACGAGGTCCTGCGTTTTCTCGGCCATGACCCCATCGCGTTGCACGGCCCGGCGGGGCTGCCCCGGCACGATATCTGCTAGCGCCGGGCACAAGATATGGTGTTTTCACCCCGGCTGGTCACGAGATGTGCCCGTCCGGCCTGGCGGCTTTACCGGACGATCCTGCCTCTCGCTTCAGCTTCCAGTCCCAAGTTCATGAGTTTCATGCGCTTTCCCGGACCAAGCAGGTGTTTTAAGCGCTCGACCCTTGCCCTCAGGGGGCCTGGGAGGGTAGGAAAAACTCAAAAAAACCGCTAAAGCAACCTGTATCAAGGGTTTGGCAGCTCGGTTGACTTCCCCATTATATGGTCTAGTATCTTCCGCCAACCACAACATATAGGGTTTCACCTGTATCGGTTGTTGAACAGTCGGTGCACAGGTTGTGGATAAATCCAATAAGTGATTGACCACCGGACAAATCAGGGAGTGGGGGCGCGTTTATGACCACCGCAGCCAAGGTACGCACATTGCACAAGGCCGTCGCCGAACTACCCATGCAGAGCGCCTCGCTCGACATCTGGGACAAGAAATACCGGCTCAAGGCCAAGGACGGTCGCGTCATTGACGAGACCATCGACCACACCTACCAGCGGGTGGCCCGCGCCCTGGTGGAGGTGGAAAAGGAAGAGGTGCGCGAGCACTGGTATGAGCGCTTCCTCTGGGCCCTGCGCCATGGCGCCATTCCCGCCGGGCGGATCACCTCCAACGCCGGCGCGCTGGAGCACAAGCCCGCTACCTCCACCATCAACTGCACCGTCTCCGGCACTATCGGCGACTCCATGGACGACATCCTGGACAAGGTGCACGAGGCGGGCCTGACCCTGAAGGCCGGTTGCGGCATCGGCTACGAGTTCTCCACCCTGCGCCCGCGCGGGGCCTATGTGAGCGGCGCCGGCGCCTACACCTCCGGGCCGCTGTCGTTCATGGATATCTACGACAAGATGTGCTTCACGGTGAGCTCCGCCGGCGGTCGCCGTGGCGCCCAGATGGCCACCTTCGACGTGGGTCACCCGGATGTGATGGACTTCATCCGCGCCAAGCGCGAGAACGCGCGCCTGCGCCAGTTCAACCTCTCGCTGCTTATCACCGACGAGTTCATGCAGGCGGTGACGGACGATGCCGAATGGCCGCTGGCCTTCCCCGTGCTCACCAAGGAAGAGCACGAGGTGGATCTGACCGACCCGGAGGCGGTGATCTGGCGCGACTGGCCCAGTCACAACGGTTATGTGACCCGCGACGACGGCCTGGTGGCCTGCCGCATCTACCGCAAGATCAAGGCGCGACGTCTGTGGGACCTGATCATGTCCTCCACCTATGACTTCGCCGAGCCGGGCTTCATTCTCATTGACCGGGTCAATGAGATGAACAACAACTGGTTCTGCGAGGACATCCGCGCCACCAACCCCTGCGGCGAGCAGCCCCTGCCGCCCTACGGCGCCTGCCTGCTGGGCTCGGTGAACCTGACCAAGTTCGTCCGTGACCCCTTCACCGAGCAGGCCCGCTTCGACTGGGACGAGTACCGCGAGGTGGTCAAGGTCTTCACCCGCATGCTCGACAACGTGGTGGAGATCAACGGCCTGCCGCTGGAAGAGCAGCGTCGCGAGATCCTGCGCAAGCGCCGCCACGGCATGGGGTTCCTGGGGCTCGGCTCCACGGTCACCATGCTGCGGCACAAGTACGGCTCCGCCGAATCGGTGGCTTTCACCGAGCAGGTGGCCCGGGAGATGGCCGTGGCGGGCTGGGAGGCCGGCGCGGAGCTCGCCGAGGAGAAGGGCCCGGCGCCCATCATGAACGAGAAGTTCACCATCACCACCGAGATGCTGGCCAAGCGTCCGGAAATGAAGAAGGACGGCTACAAGGTCGGCCAGAAGGTGCCGGGGCGGGTGCTGCTGGGCAAGTACTCGCGCTATATGCAGCGTATCAATGAGGTGGCGCCGGAGTTGGTCGATCGCATTGCCCAGAAGGGCGCGCGCTTCACCCACCACAGCTCCATCGCCCCCACCGGCACCATCTCCCTGAGCCTGGCCAACAATGCCAGCAACGGTATCGAGCCGAGCTTCGCCCATCACTACTTCCGCAACGTGATCCGCGAAGGGCGCAAGAGCAAGGAGAAGGTGGACGTCTATTCCATGGAGCTGCTGGCCTACAAGCACTTCATCGATGACACCGCCGAGCCGGATCAGGGCCTGCCGGACTACTTCATCACCGCTGATGACATCACGCCGAAAGAGCATGTGGATATCCAGGCGGCGGCGCAGAAGTGGGTGGATTCCTCCATCTCCAAGACGGCCAACGTCCCCACGGACTACGCCTTCGAGGACTTCAAGGACATCTACCGCTACGCTCACCAGCAGGGCTTGAAGGGCTGCACCACCTTCCGCTTCAACCCGGAGGCCTTCCAGGGCGTGCTGGTCAAGGAGAAGGACCTGGCCAACACCACCTACCGCTTCGAACTGGCCGACGGCAGCGTGGTCGAAGCCAAGGGTGGGGACGAGATCGAATACGATGGCGAGCTGCACACCGCCGCCAACCTGTTCGATGCCCTCAAGGAAGGCTACTACGGCAAGTTCTGAGCCGACGGATATCTGGAGAGATGAGCATGGCTATCAAGATCGACAACAAGATCGTCGGCTACGAAGTGGTCAAACCCGAGTCGGCGGAGCCGAAACCCCAGGCCGCGCCCGAGCCGGACGTGGAGCACATGCACGAGCGTTTCAAGCGCCCGGAAGTGCTGGTGGGTGCCACCTACAAGATCAAGACCCCGCTGTCCGAGCACGCCCTCTACGTCACCATCAACGATGTGGTGCTCAACCAGGGCACCGATCACGAGCTGCGCCGGCCCTTCGAGGTGTTCATCAACTCGAAGAACATGGACCATTTCCAGTGGATCGTCGCACTCACCCGCATCGTCTCGGCGGTGTTCCGCAAGGGCGGCGACTGCACCTTCCTGGTGGAGGAGCTGCGTTCGGTGTTCGACCCGCGGGGCGGTTACTTCAAGAAGGGCGGCAAGTTCATGCCCTCGCTGGTGGCCGAGATCGGCGACTGCATCGAGCAGCATCTGAAGTCCATCGGCATGATGGAATCCGACGAGCTGGACGAGCACCAGAAGGCCTTCATCGCCGCCAAGCGCGCCGAGATCGACGGCGGCAAGCCCGAGACGCCTTCCGCCAACGAGGACGGCAACGAGCAGGGCTATCCCGCCGGCGCCCAGCTCTGCGGCAAGTGCTCCACCAAGGCCATGGTGCAGATGGACGGCTGCATGACCTGCCTGAACTGCGGCGACTCCAAGTGCGGCTGAGCAAAGCCGCCCTGTAGGAGCGGCTCAGGGCCGCGACACAAAGGGGGCTACGGCCCCCTTTATTTTGGATCAATCACGGACAAGCCAAAGACCAATATCCTTAGGCTGTGGCTACGTTCCGCCGCGTTACGCGCTGCCGGGGTTCTCGATTCCGCTTCGCTACATAGCGGCTACGGGAACGTCGGCGCCTACGTTCGGTGGCTGTCACCTCTGGAAGGAGGCTTGCGCCAAGCCCCGCGTAGCCGTAGCAATTCATGGCAAGCGGCTTACAACATTACCAATACGGATTGGCAAACGTTCGCGAAAGCGGTTCACGCTGTACCTGCGATCAAGCGAAACCGCATCAGGTTGTTGGCGGCGGATCAGGTGCTGAATCACCCCGCCGATCACAAGCAAAGACTTTTCTGGAAGGCTGTTTACGATGGCTGCACACCGAACTAGCCGGTTGTTCGTCGCTCTGTTGTTCTCGTCTCTCTCCTGTTTCGCCAATGGCGACGATTCCGCCGATGTCCGCGTGCTGCGCCTGGCACAGGAACAGTTGGCGCGAGCAGTTATCAGCCTTGAGCAACAGATGGAACGTTGCGATCGGCAACGCGTGGTGCTGACACCACAAACCTTCCAGGCCTTGAGTCCGAGCGATGAACAATTGAGGGTGGTACTGCGCTATCTGCATCTGCGCAATGCCAATGAGTGCATTCGACCGGCGGCAGGAAGCCTTGCCTTGGCGGAGAACACTCTGGCACGGGTGAAAGCGCATTCATCCAACGGGAAGACGGCGATGGGCGGCAAGGGAGCAGGCAGCGATTTGCTCCCTGTTGGCTACATGCAGGAGCTCGAAGCGAAAGCCGCCTATGACGAGCTGCCGGAAGAGCTACGCTCATCCCTGGCAGTTCCGGGTGTACTCGAACGACCCATCGACCCGATCGGTAGCGCCCGTGCTCTGGGTCTGCTGCAGAAGGAATAACCTGATGCGCGATGTGCAAACCTCTCGCATCTCTCTAAGGAAACGCTGATTTATTCGGGGGCAGCCGTTCCGTCGGTGGCTGTGGCTTGAGACAATGTCGGCCCTCCCCGGTTGAGAGTGAGTACGTGGTCGATGCAGTCGAGCTTCTCTGATCT
>NZ_WHIW01000024.1 GCF_009295635.1 Alkalilimnicola sp. S0819
CCTCGGGCAACCGCAACGAGACCTTCGCGGGCCTCGGCTACGCGGCCTATCCCGATATGCCGGTGATCACCTGGACCGAGGACAACATCGGCTCGGCGATCTTCTACCACACCGGGGAGCTGAACGAGGCCTTCACCTCGGTGTACACGGAAGGGGTGTAAACCAAGGGGGGCTTGGGCCTCCCGCCGTGAGGAGATCCCCGGGCCTGGCTGGCCTGTGGATCCTCGATTCCGCTGCGCGGTACCGCGGCGACGGGTGGTCGGGTGGAGCCGTGGAGGCCACCATCCTGGGTTACCATGTCCCCCATGGACATCGCTCGCATCAATGATCGCGTCAAGCAGCGCCACCTGCGCTGCTTCGTGGAAGTCGTGCGTCGGGGCACCCTGGCGGAAGCCGCCGAGGTGCTGGCCATCTCGCCGTCCGCCGCGTCCAAGACGCTGAGTGAGCTGGAAGAGCTGATCGGCGAGCGCTTGATGGAGCGGGGCCGCAGGGGCGCCACCCTGACGCCGGCCGGCGAGATCTTCTACCGCTACGCCAGCGCCAGTCTCACCGCCGTGCAGGAAGGGGTGGCGTTGATCGCCCAGGCTCGGCGCGATGCCCGGCATTCGGTGCTGGTGGGGGCGTTGCCCAACGTGGCCAACCGGGTGCTGCCCGGCGCGGTGGAGGCCTTCAAGCGCCACCACCCGGAAACCACCGTGGTGATTTACACCGGCACCAACAAGCAGCTGCTCACCCAGCTGCGGGTGGGGGAGCTGGATTTCGTGGTGGGCCGGCTGTCCAGCCCCCAGGACATGATGGGGCTGCGTTTCGAGGAACTGTTCTACGAGAACCTCGCCATCGTGGCGCGCCCCGACCATCCCCTGGTGCGGGGGGGCAGGCCGCTGCAGACCGGTGTTCTGGCGAGATATCGCGTCATCCTGCCGCTATCCGGCACCATCATCCGCCACGACTGCGAACGCTGGCTGATCAGTCGCGGGCTCACCGAGTTGCACGACATCGTGGAATCCGTGTCGGCGGAGTTCGGCCGCGCCTCTGTGCTCCGGAGCGATACGCTATGGGTTACGCCCCGAGGCATGATCGCCCTGGATCTGGACCAGGGCTGGCTGGCGGAGTTGCCGCTGGATACCAGCAATACGTCCTCCCCGGTGGGTATCACCACCCGCGGCGAGGCGGGCCTGGGGCCCTTGGCGCGGCAATTCCTGGGCTGCGTGCGCCAGGGTGGCTTGCGCCTGTCACGTGAATAAAACTCACCTAAAGCCGGATCATTTCACTTTAACTACACTTTTAAGTCGGGTTTCCTAGACTCCTAGGGGGTGCTGCCCTCTTGTGCACACAACGATTAGCCGGTCGACCTGCTTTCCATCGACTGGCACCTGTGAGGAAGGAGACCGACATGAACCTGAAATTCCGCAAGGCCCTGAGCCTTTTCTGCGCCGCGGCGCTGACCCTGGGCGCGGGGGTTGCCAGCGCCAAGACCCTGAACATGGGCACCTTGCCTCAGGGCTCGGTGGCTTATTCCATCGCCGCCGCCATTGCCAGCGCCGCCGGTGACCGGGGCGCGAGCACCCGGGTGGTGCCCCAGGGCGGCCCGGTGGTGGTGCTGCCCATGGTCAACCGCGGCGTCTACGACTTCACTGTGACTCCCAGCATCCCGCTGGCCTACGCCCACGCCGGTGAGGCCATGTTCAAGGGCAAGCCGCAGCAGGATCTGCGCGCCGTGGCGGTGCTGCTGCCCCTGCGGGTGGGCATCCTGGTGCGCGCCGACTCCGACATCCAGAGCCTGGAGGACCTGCGCGGCAAGCGGGTGGCCGGCGGTTTCCCCCGCCAGCGCGCGCTGCTGAAGATGCAGGAGGCGGTGCTTGCTACCGCGGGCATGAGCATGGACGACGTGCAGGAAGTGCCGGTCCCCGCCGGTGTGCGTGGGCTGGATGAGCTTGCTTCCGGCAAGGTCGATGCCGCGATCTTCTCCGTGGGTTCCGGCGCGGTGGCCCAGGCGGATGCCGCCGTGCGCGGTGGCCTGCGCTTCCTGCCCATCCCCGGCGGGGAGAAGGCCGAGCGCGCCATGCAGCGGGTCGCACCCAGCAGCTACTTCCTCACCGTGCAGCCGGCCGACGGCATCGCCGCCCTGGACGAGCCCACCAATCTGCTCGCCTCCTCCCTGGTGCTCACCGCCAATGCCCGGGTGTCGGACAAGGATGTGCGCATGATGCTGGAAACCCTGCTGGAGAAGACCGACGACATCGCCCAGACCCACGGCGCCTTCCGCCTGTTCAAGAAGGAAGACATGGGCCGTGATGTGGTGATTCCCTATCACCCGGCCGCCGAGGCCTTCCTGAAGGAGCAGGGTCTGCGCTGAGCGGACCCTTTCCTGGCCGATCCCGCGGGGTAATGTCATGACGCGCTTGATCTCCGGCGCCCTTTGCGCGCTGCTCACGATCATGGCCATCGGTTGGGCGCTGAATGCGCCCCGCTGGTTTGGCCTGTCTCTCTATACCGAGCAGTATCTGGCGGCCGTGCTCGCCGTGGCGCTGCCCATCCCGTTACTGGAGATCGGTTTTTCCGGGCGCCCCCGTCAGGGGCGGGGCGCGCCCTTCTACGACTGGATCGCCGCCGTGGCGGTGATGCTCGCCGCCGGCTACACGGCGGTGCACTACGATCGGCTTATTCTTGCCGTCTACGACATCCAGACCGACGCCCTGCTGGTGTCCGTGATCTGTGTGCTCGGGCTGCTGGAGGCGGTGCGCCGAGTGGCGGGCAACTTCCTCATGGGGCTGCTGGCGGTGTTCGTGCTGCTGGGGCTGTTCGGCCACCATCTGCCGGCGGGTTTCCAGGGCCGCGAAGTGCCGCTGGGCGAGCTGTTCGTGTATCTGGGCACCGATGCCAACGCGGTGCTGGGTACCGCGTTGGTGGTCTCGGCCACCGTGGTGGTGGCGTTCCTGTTGATTGGTGAGCTCTTGTTCCGCTCCGGCGGGGCGAACTTCTTCACCGACATCGCCATGTCGCTGATGGGCCGATACCGCGGCGGGCCGGCGAAGATCGCCATCACCGCCTCGGGCTTGTTCGGCTCCGTCTCCGGCAGCGCGGTGTCCAATGTGGCCTCCACCGGCGTGGTGACCATCCCGCTGATGCGCAAGACCGGCTACGCGCCGAAGGATGCAGCGGCCGTGGAGGCTGTGGCCTCCACCGGCGGGCAGCTGATGCCGCCGGTGATGGGGGCGGTGGCCTTTCTCATGGCCGAATTCCTGCAGATTCCCTACAGCCAGGTGGTGCTGGCCGCGCTGGTGCCGGCGATGCTGTACTACATCTCGCTGTTCATCATGGTGGATCTGTATGCGGTGAAACACCGCATCGCCGCCCTGGAAGAGTCCGAAATCCCCAACCGCCGTCAGGTGCTGCGCCGGGGGGGGGTCTATGTGCTGCCCTTCGTGGTGCTGATCGTGGCGCTGTTCGGCTACGCCATCAACGAGGTGGACGCCGCGCTGATGGCGGCCGTGTGCGTGCTGGTGCTGGGGGTGGTCTTCGGCTACGGCGCCGACCGGCTGAATCTGCGCAATACGCTGGGCGTGCTGGCCGCCACCGGGCGCACCGTGACCACGGTCATCGTGGTGGCCGCCGGCGCCGGCATCGTCATCGGCGTGCTGAACATGACCGGCCTGGGCTTCACCCTCACCGACATGCTCGCACGCGTGGGCGAGGGCAACCTGGCGCTGCTGCTGGGCATCGTCGCGGTGCTGGCGGTGATCCTCGGCATGGGCATGCCCACAGTGGGTGTCTATGTGCTGCTGGCGACCCTGCTGGCTCCCTCGCTGGTGGCCGTGGGGGTGGAGCCCATCGCCGCGCATTTGTTCATCCTCTATTACGGCATGCTCTGCATGATCACTCCGCCGGTGGCGCTGGCGGCGTTCACGGCGGCGTCCATTTCCGGCACCGCGCCCATGAGCACCGCGGTGCGCTCGGCAGTGTTCGGCTGGGTGGCTTACCTCATTCCCTTCCTGTTCGTGCTCTCGCCCAGCCTGCTGCTGCAGGGGGGGAGCTGGCTGGACAACGCCGCCACCCTGCTTACCGCCATCGCCGGCCTGTGGGCTGCCTGCGGCGCCATCGCCGGCTACCTGCTGCTGCCCTTGACGCTGCCGCGCCGCCTGCTCTGGGGGGCGGCGGGCCTGCTGCTGCTGATTCCCCAGGACGCCACCACGCTGGGCTGGTGGCCCGGCCTGGTCGGCCTGCTGCTGGGCGCGCTGCTGCTGGTCAGTGATCTGCTGCGCCGCCGCGCCCGCCTTGCCGCCGCCTGAGCCCGCGGCCCCGCGACCCGACGAGGATTTCCCATGGATTCGCCGAATTTCGTTTTCATCATCACCGATCAGCACCGGGCCGATTATCTGGGCTGCTACGGCCACCCGGTGCTGAAAACCCCGCACATCGACGCCATGGCCGCCGCCGGCACACGTTTCGATCGCTGCTATGTGAACACCCCCATCTGCATGCCCAACCGGGCCGCGCTCATGACCGGGCGCATCCCCTCGGTGAACGGCGTGCGCCACAACGGCATACCGCTGGACCCCACGGCCAACACCTTCGTGCACCAGTTGCGCGCCCATGGCTATCGCACCGCGCTGGTAGGCAAGAGCCACCTGCAGACCATGACCGGCAACCCGCCCATGTTGAAGCGCGAGGTCAAGCGTCCCGATTACCGCCAGCCCCCCGCGGGCATGGACGATGCGAGCCTGCGCGACTACTACGACGAGCGGGTGGGGCAGGAGCGGCCGCAGCACTGGGCCAGCCCGGATGCCCGAGTCGACACCCCTTTTTATGGCTTCGAGCATGTGGACCTGGTCACCGATCATGGCGACCAGGCGGGCGGCGATTACCTCCACTGGCTGCGTGACCAGGGCGTCGATCCGGACGCGCTGCGCGGTCCCGACAAGGCGCTGCCCCACGACTACGTCTGCCCCCAGGCCTGGCGCACCGCCGTGCCCGAGGAGCTCTACCCGACTCGCTACGTGCTGGAGAAGAGCCGCAACTATCTGCGCCGCCATGCGCGCTGGAACACCGGGCAGCCCTTCTTCCTCAAGGTCTCCTTCCCGGACCCCCACCATCCCTTCACGCCCCCGGGCAAATATTGGGACATGTACCGCCCCGAGGACATGACGCTGCCCGCGTCCTTCCACCCCCAGGGCGCCTACAACCCGCCGCCTACCGTGCGCCACTGCCACGAGGAAGAGCCCGGCAAGCGCGCCCAGGGCATGATGGCCTTCGCGGTGAACGAGCGCGAGGCGCGCGAGGCCATGGCCCTGTCCTGCGGCATGATCGCCATGATCGATGACGCGGTGGGGGAACTGGTCGCGGAGCTGGAAGCGCTGGGCCTGGCCGAGAACACCGTGCTGGTGTTCACCGCTGATCACGGCGACTTCCTGGGCGATCATCGCCTGCTGCTCAAGGGGCCGATCCACTACCAGTCGGTGCTGCGCGTTCCCTTCATCTGGAAGGATACGGCGGATCGGGCCCACGGCGCGGCGGCTTCCGGCGCGCTCACCGAGACCATCGACCTGCCCGCGAGCATACTCGACCGCGCCGGCATCGAGCCCTACCACGGCATGCAGGGGCGCAGCATTCTGCCCCTGCTGCAGGGTGAGGCCCGCGGCGGCGACGAAGAGTCGGTACTGGTGGAAGAGGATGGTCAGCGGATACTCTATGGGCTGGACACGCCGCCGCGAGTGCGCAGCCTCGTGACCGCTCGGCACCGGCTTACCGTCTACCACGGTGAAACCTGGGGCGAGCTCTACGACCTGCATCAAGACCCCCACGAGATGAATAACCTCTGGAACGATCCGGCGGCCGGCGCGGTCAAAATGGATATGCTCGAGCGTCTGGCCAGGAAGCAGATGGCGCTCACCGACCGCAGCCCCCTGCCGTTCGAGCAGGCGTAAACAACAATAGGCCCGGGAATCGCCGGGCCTGCGGAGGATCCATCGATGATTCAATTGCAGGACATTCGCTACGTGCGGCTGGGCACGGGCGATGTGGATGCCGCCACCGAGTACTGCACCGCTGTGCTGGGCCTGGAGAAAGTCCGCACCGTGGGCGACGCGGTGTATTTCCGCTCCGACAGCCGGGACCACACCCTGGTGTATTTCGACGGTGACCCGAAGGATCACCGCACCGCCTTCGAGATCGCCACCGTCGAGGAGCTGGAGCAGGCCAAGCAGCAGTTGGAGGCCGCCGGCCGCCCCACCCGCTGGGGCACCGACGCCGAATGCGAAGAGCGCTTCGTGATGCGCATGCTGGAATTCATCGACCCTACCGGCAACACCATCGAGCTGGTGTGGCGGCCCATGCATTCCGGCTGGCGCTACTTCCCCAGCCGCGATGCGGGTATCACCGGCTTCCAGCATATCGGCCTGCGCTCCGCCGACCCTCAGCGTGACGAGCGCTTCTGGACCGAAGTGTGCAATGCGCGCGTTTCCGACTGGATCGGCGTCTCGCCGCTGCTGCGCATCGACGAGATCCACCACAAGATTGCCCTGTTCCCCTCGGACTTCGCCGGTGTGCAGCACATCAACCATCAGGTGGAGACCGTGGACGACATCATGCGCAGCTGGTACTTCCTGCAGGAGCGCGATGCGGTGATCACCTTCGGGCCGGGCCGTCACCCGACCTCCGGGGCGCGCTTCCTGTACTTCGAAGGCCCCGACGGCATGGTGTACGAGTACTCCAGCGGCGTGCGCAGCATCGAGGACGAAGAGAACTACCGCCCGCGTCAGTTCCCCTTCGAACCCAAGGGCTTCTGCATGTGGGGCGCCAAGCCCAACATCAAGGAGTTCAAGTAAATGAGCCTGAGCGTCACCGAAGACCAGCAGCGGCTGGTACGCCAGGCCGCCCGCGCCCTGGGGCGCAACGGCCTGGCCCATGCCTACGGCCACTGCAGCCTGCGCCTGGACGATGACCATATGCTGGTCTGCGCGGCCATGCCCATGGGGCTGATACCCCCCGGGCGCGCCGGCACCGTGGTGCCGGTGCGCGGCCCGCTGCCCGAAGGCGTGCTGGGCGAGGTGCGCCTGCACCAGCAGATCTACCAGCGCCGCCCGGAGATCCGCGGGGTGTGCCGCAGCATGCCCGCGCAGTTGATGTCGCTGTCCGCCCTGGGGCGGGTGCCCCGGCCGCGCCACGGCATGGGCTCCTACTTCTACCCGCAGCCGGCGCTGTGGCCCGATGTGCAGCTCATCCGCGACGATGAGCGCGCGGTGCAGGCGGTGGACCTGCTGGAGGACAGCCCGGCCCTGGTGATGAAGGGCAACGGCGTGGTGACCTTCGCCGACTCCCTGGAAAAGGCGGTGGTGCTCACCTGGTTCCTGGAGGATGCCGCCCGTATCGAGCTGGACGCCCTGCGCGCCGGGCTTGCCGACGAGGCGCTGCTCAGTGCCGAGGATGCCCGTGCCCGCGCCATTTGGGGTGGCGGTATCGCCGCGCGCATGTGGGCGTATCTCACCCAGGGCGATCCGGAAGCCTGATCGCGCCTGCCTCCCGCCTTTGATCGATCGCCCCCGGCGTGCAGGCCGGGGTAATTGATCGTTGTCTTCTTCAACGCCATGTCTCCTGAAGGGTCGTAATCTTTTGGGGGACGCGGATGCCTATCGCCCTGCCGTGGTCGCGTTCCGGTTTGCAGGGGCGGCTGCTGCTGATTCTTCTGCTGGCCTTTCTTCCCGGCGTCGCCATCGTGCTGTTCGACTACACCGAGCAGCGTAGCCGGGTGATGGCGGACGCGGAGCAAAGCGCCGTGAGCGCGGTGCGCATGGCCGCCAATGCCCAGTTGCGGATTGTCGAGCGGGGCAAGGTGCAGGTGGAACTGCTCGCCGCGGTGCCGGTGGTCCGAGACGGGGCGGCCGACGAATGCACGGCCTATGTGCGGAAGTTGCGCGCCGGGCAGGCCGGCCTGATCGGCAATATGGGCCGTATCGAAGCGGACGGTCGGGTGCTTTGCTCCGCTGTTCCCTCTCCGGGAAAGCGCGCCAACTACAGCTATATGTACAGCTTTCACGCCGTGTTCCGCAACGGACGCCCGGTGCTCGGGAGCTATGAGTTCAGCCCTGTGCTGGGGCGCGATGTGCTGGCCGTGATGGCGCCCATCCGGAACGACCGCCAAGGGGTGGAGGCCGTGGCTTTCATCATGTTGGAGCTCTCCTCC
Source organism: Alkalilimnicola sp. S0819 (assembly GCF_009295635.1). NCBI lineage: Bacteria > Pseudomonadati > Pseudomonadota > Gammaproteobacteria > Chromatiales > Ectothiorhodospiraceae > Alkalilimnicola > Alkalilimnicola sp. S0819. The sequence goes on from NZ_WHIW01000024.1 coordinate 8,180, forward strand.
CCGGCCGAGCTGCTGCGCCGCGCGGATTTCCCGCCCAATACCGATATCAGCCTCGTGGGATCACGGGGCCGGCTGTTGGCTCACCACCCCCCAGGCACGCTGATGATCGGTGAGGTGCCGCCGGAACTGGAGGTCATCGACCGCCTGACCCGGGACCGCCGGGCGGGTGTGCTCCACGGGGTGGGCCCGGAAGAGCGCATCTATGCCTTTGCCCGGTTCGCCCTGGAGCCGAACAATCCCGCCATGGTCTATGCCTCGCTGGATACCGAGGCTATCTACGCGCCGCTTGCCCGGCGCTTGCTGCGCGATGCCATGAGTCTGATGGCTGCCATGCTGCTGTTGCTGCTGGCGGTAACCTGGGTGAGCCGTCGACTGGTGGTGGAGCCCGTACGCCGTGTCCAGTTGGCGGCCCAGAGGCTGGCCGCGGGGCAGTTGGCGACCCGGGCCCCGGTGACTGGTCGCGGCGATGAGCTGGACCGGCTGGCGCTCAGCTTTAACGACATGGCTGCACGGCTGCAGGACCGGGATGCCGAGCTGCGCCGGCTGAATCGCCTGTACGCGGTACTCAGCAGCATCAACAGCCTGATCATCCGGGTGGGCGGCCAGCAGGAACTGCTGGAGGAATCCTGCCGCATCGCGGTGCGTCAGGGGGGCTTTCCACTGGTTTGGGTGGGCCTGGTGAGCGGGCGGCAAGAGCGCTGGGCGGTGGTGGTGAGCTTCGGCGGCACCGAGGCCGAGCGGGCCGAGCTGGTGCCTCGAGTGGGCAGTGCGGCAGATGCGCACGGCGCACTGTCCCGGGCCTGCGCCAGCGGCCGCCCGACCATCTACCCGCCCGCCGGGCGGGCTGCCTATTGGCACCAGCGGCTGGACCCGGCCCGGTACGCGCGCTGCATCGTGCTGCCCTTCGGGTGGGATGGCGGTGAGGTGGCGGGTTGCCTGAACCTGTTCCTGAGCGACACACACCGCCTGGACGCGGCGGAAATGTGCCTGTTGCAGGAACTGGCCGCGGATATCGCCCACGCCCTGCAGCACCTGCGCCAGGCCGAGCGCCTGGCGGTGGTATCGGTCACCGATCCGCTCACCGGTCTGGCCAACGAAGCGCGTTTCCGGGACCGGGTGGAGATGGCGCTGGGCATGCTGCGGCGTGAGCAGCAGCCCGGGCATCTGGTGGTCATCGTGTTGGCGCTGCAAGGCCTGCGCGAAGTGAACGCCGTGCATGGCCTGAGCCTGGGTGACCAGGTGCTGCGCACCGCCTCCGAACGTCTGCGCGGTCTCCTGCCGGAACAGGCGGACCTGGCCCGCTTGCGGGCGGCGGTATTCGGCATCACCCTGGTGGAGGCACCCGGCGCGGAGCGCCTCAGCGGCCTGTTGCATATGCTCTCCGAGCAGATGAGCGGCAATCTGGGGCTCAGGGAGCCGGAGCTGGCCTTGAACGCCTGCATCGGTGTGAGCCTGTGGCCGGCGGACGGGGACAGTGCCGGGACCCTGCTGCAGCATGCGGAAACGGCGTTGGCCACGGCGAAGGCGGGCGGCAGCCGCTTTCGCTACTTCGTGCCCGAACTCCAGCGCCGCGCCGAGGAGCGTCTGGCGCTGGAGTCCGCCCTGCACCGGGCGCTGGAGCGTCGGGAGCTGTACCTGCGTTATCAACCGGTGGTGGCCGTTGAAGATCGGCGCTTGCTGGGGGTGGAGACCCTGTTGCGTTGGCGGCATCCGGAGCTGGGCCCGGTGAGCCCGGCGCGTTTCGTGCCGGTGGCGGAATCCGCCGGCCTGATGCTGCCCATAGGCACCTGGGTGATGGGAGAGGCCTTCCGCCAGGCGCGGGAGCTGGCCCAGCGCAGCGCCTGCCGGCTGAAGGTGGCGGTGAATCTGTCGGTCTCCCAGCTCAAGGCGCCGGATTTCCTGCAGGTCGTGGATGCGGCCCTGGAGGAATCGGGCAGCCTGCCCGGCAATCTGTCACTGGGCCTGGAGTTGACTGAAACCGAGCTCATGGAAGACGCGCCCCAGACCATCGCGCAGCTACGGGCCCTGCGCGAGCGCGGCTTCAGCATATCGGTGGATGATTTTGGCACCGGCTACTCCAGCCTGGCCTACCTGGAGAAATTCCCGGTGGACACTCTGAAGATCGACGTGGCCTTCATCCGGGATCTGGCTGAGAACCCGGCCAGTGGCTCCATTGTCCAGGCCATCATCGCCCTGGCCCGCGCCCTGGGCATGAGCGTCATTGCCGAAGGGGTGGAGACACGCGAGCAGTACCAGCGGCTGGCTGAATACGGCTGCGATGCCATCCAGGGCTATTTGTTCGGCGCGGGGCTGGCGCCGGAAGACCTGAAGCTGGACGGTCAGCCCTGGCCCTTCGTCTCCGTGGTCTGAGGCGTATTGCCCGGGCTCGGGGGCTCGTCGGGAAGCAGGGCCGCCAGCGCGCGGGCCGGGTCACCGAAGATGTGATCCCGTCCCAGCGCGTCCAGGAACCGGCCCTGCTGCAGCTTGCGCCGGGCCGTGTCGCGCAGGCCGCACAGATACAGCGCACCGCCTTCCCGGCGCAGGCGCCTGGCTTCGTGGAGCAGCATCTCCGCCCCGGCCAGATCGATGAAATTCACCCCACTGCAGACCAGCAGGATGCGCTTTTGATCCGCGGACAGGCGCTGCAGCTGCCCCTGCACATGCTCCACAGCACCGAAGAACAGGGAGCCGTCCAGGCGCAGGATGCGCAGCCGCGGGTCTTCGGGCAGACCATGCTTGCGCGCGTTGCGCAGCCCCGGGGCGGGGCGGTCCGGATGAGGCGCCACGGGAATCACGCCGGGTTGGGAGGTGCGGCGCAGGTACAGGAACAGTGATAGCGCCACTCCGGTGATGATGGCGAACTCCAGGTTGATCACGATGGCGGCCAGGAAGGTGGCCCCCAGTACCGCCGTTTCCTCGCGGCTGGCGTGCACGATCCGGCGAATGGTGGTGAAGTCCAGCAGCCCCCAGGCAATCAGCACGATGATCGCGGCGACCACCGGAATGGGCAGCCAGGCGCTGGCCTGGGGGAAACTCAGCACGATCACCACCAGCACCAGCGAGGCGAATATGCCGGCGAGGGGAGTGCGCGCGCCAGCCTCGTAGTTCGCCCCGGAGCGGGTGAAGGAGCCGGAGGCGGCGTAGCTGGAGAAGAAACTGCCGACGATATTGGACAGCCCCTGGCCGATGAACTCCTGATTGCTGTCGATTCTCTGGTGACTGCGCAGGCCGATGGCCCGGGCGATGGACACTGCCTCGATCAGACCCAGCAGGGCCACGGCCAATGCCCCCGGCACCAGCGATTGCAGCACCTCGGGCGTGAAGGCCGGTACCGACAGCGGCGGCAGGCCCGAGGGTATGGCGCCCACCATGGGCACGCCCTGTTCCCCCGCCCCGATCACCACCCCCAGCAGGCTGCCGGCGATCATGGCGAGCAGCAGCGCCGGCCAGCGCGGGCGCAGTTTGCGGATCAACTGACAGCTCACCAGCGTGAAGGCGAAAAGCCCCAGGGCAGTGGCCAGATGGGGCGGGGGCGCGGCGGCCACGACGGCGAAGGCTTTCAACCCCGACGGCCCACCGGCGGGCAAGCCCAGCAAATTACCGGTCTGGCTGAGGGCGATGATCAACGCCGCCCCGGCGGTGAAGCCCACGATCACCGTGTGGGAGATGAAATTCACCAGCGCGCCCATGCGCGCAAGGCCGAAACCGAGCTGGAAGACCCCCGCCAGCAGCGTCAGCGTCAGCGCCAGCGCGATGTAATCGCCCTCGGCGATGCTCATGCCCGCGAGCACACTGGCCACCAGCACCGAAATCGCCGCGGTGGGTCCGGAGACCAGGTGCCGGGAGGAGCCGAACAGCCCCGCGACGATGGGGATGACGATGGCCGAATACAGCCCGAACTGGGGTGGCAGACCGGCGATCATGGCATAGGCCACCCCCTGGGGCAGGACGATCACGGCGCCGGTGATACCGGCCATGAGGTCCGCGTGCAGGGTGGCGCCACGGAGCTCGCCGGCCCAGTGGAGGAAGGGGAAGAGGCGGTGCAGCAGGGCTGCGCGGGGTCGGGATTTGTTCACGATTACGCTCTGCCTGGCGGAGGATTTGGGTCGTATTGCAGTGCGGGATAGGCGGTTCTTGACAGCCCCGCAACTGCGTTCATAATACGTGAAAACGCACACAACGGCCATTCGGCCATGGTGCAGCATAACGAAGTTACGTCGGAGCGAGGAGCGCGTGTGAGTGACAAGCAACCAGGAATAGCCGCGACGGACGGCGTCTCGGCCCTGCCCTTTCGGCCCTCGGACTGGCCCATGCCCTATCTGGCGGGCATCGAGCGTGAACACACGCTCACGGCCACCCTGGTGCTGCGCCGCTTTGATATCGACCACAAGTCCTGGCGTCTGCTGGCGGTCCTCAAGGAGCATGGTGAGCTCACCGTCAGCGCGCTGGCGGAGCTTGCCGTCCTGGAGCGCTCCAGCGTGAGCAAGATGGTGGCGACACTGGAGGCGCGTGGTCTGGTGCTGCGCCACCAGCAGGGGCGGGACCGCCGTCAGAGCAATGTCGCGCTCACCGAGGGCGGTGACGCCCTCTACCAGGAGACGGCGCCGCTGATCTCCCGGCTGTTCGAGTACTACTTCGGCGGTTTCGACGACGAGGAGTTCCAACGTTTCATGTCCGCCTTGCGGGATGTGATGGAACGGGTCAGGAGTGCGCGGCTCCACCCATGGACACCGCGCACGGAATGATAGACGCCGTATCAACGGCGCTTTTCACCGAGGAGCAAAGTGATGAAGAAGTTGATGTTCAGTGCAGCCTTGGGGCTGTCGGCCTTGACCGGAGCCGCTCAGGCCGAGGTCAAGATCCTGTTCAATGCCTATGAGCCGCCCGCCGGTGGCAATACCGTGGCCGCGAAGGCCTGGATCGAGGAAGTGGAGCGGGTTACCGAAGGGCGGGTGCGCTTTCAGGTTCCCCCCTCCAGCCTCGCCCCGCCGCCGCGCCAATGGGAGCTGGTGACTTCCGGGGTGGCGGATGCCGCCTACTTCCAGTCCGCCTGGATGGAGGACACCCTGCGTCTGCCACAGCTCGCCGGGCTCCCCCTGGAGGGCGCCACCGCCCAGACCACCGCCGTGGCCCTGTGGCGTACCCACGAGAAATTCTTCGCTGATGCGGGTGAGTACAAGGATGTGGTGCTGCTCGGCTACTGCGCCGCCGCGCCCCTGACCCTGTTCAGTGCCGACAAGCGGGCGCCCGTTGCGCTGGAAGACTGGCGCGGCCTGCGCACCCAGGCGCTGAAACCCCAGGTGGATATCCTCAAGGCGGCGGGTGCCGTGCCGGTGGTGGCGCCGTCCGCCACCGCCCATGAGCAGCTGTCCTCGGGCACCGTCGGTGCCGCCGCGGGTATGAACCACTACGTGGCCAAGGCCTTCAACGTCACCCGCTATCTCAACTCCATGCTGGACGTGCCGGGCGGGCTGATCACCGCCACCTTCCCCTTCATCATGAACCGCAGCGCCTGGGAGCGTATTCCCGAGCGGGACCAGGCCTTGATCCGCAGCGTCTCCGGCGAGCACTTCGGCAAGTACTGCCGTTACTGGGATGACCAGGAAGAGCTTGCCCGCCAGGAATGGCTGGAAGCCGGCAAGACCCGCGGCAAGCCGAATGACGAGTTGCTGGCCGTGCTGAAAGAGGCCGCCAAGCCCTACGTCAGCGACTGGTTGAAACAGGCGCAGACCCGTGGCGTGGATGGTGAGGCCGCACTGGCCTACTTCCGCGAGCAGGTAAAGCTGCTGCTGGCCGAGGAAGGGGGGAGCGACTAATGAGTCGTCGCGCCGCGGCCCAGGCGGCGGTGGCGGAGCTGGAGGCGTCGGATCAGCCGACGCCTCCTCGCCCCTGGCCGGAGAAAGCGCTGCGCGCCGTCATCGCGCTGAGCATGGTGAGCATGATGGTGGTCACCACCGCGGATGTCGCGCTGCGTTATCTCTTCTCCGCACCGCTGACCGGAAGTTACGAGCTCGTGCAGGTGTTGCTGGGCCTGGCGGTGTTCTCCGCCCTGCCGCTGGCCGCCCGCTACGACGCCCACGTCAATATTTCCCTGCTCGACGGGCTGTTCAAGGGGCTGGCCGACAAGCTGCGGCGCATCGCCGTGATGCTGGCCAGTGCCGTGGTGGTCGGTTTCATCAGTCGGCGACTTTGGCTGCTGGGCGAGCGTTTGATGGACAACAACCGCACCATAGGCGCGCTGGAGCTGCCCATCGGGCCTTTCGCGCTGCTCTTCAGCGTGTTCGCCGCGATCACCGTGCTGGTGCATCTGTACATGGTGTGGCTGCTTCTGCGGGCCCCACGGGCGGATGCGGGGGGTGAGGCATGATTCTCGGGTTGAAGGGTTTTTTCGGGCTGCTGGTCATCGGCCTGCTGGGCCTGCCGCTGGGTTATGCGCTGATCGCCTCCGGCACGGTGGCTTTTGGCGCGCTGCGCGGTTTCGAACCCGCCTTCAGCATGGCCGGGCAACAGATCCTCGACATCACCACCAAGTACGAGTTCTCCGTACTGCCCATGTTTCTGCTGATGGCCGCCTTCATCGAGCGGGCGAACCTCGCCCGGGAGATGTACGAGGCCTGGCAGGCCTGGCTGGGGCATCGTCGGGGCGGCCTGGCCATGGCGACCATCGCCGCCTGCGGTGGTTTCAGCGCGGTGTGCGGCACCTCGGTGGCCACCTCCGCGGTGATGAGCAAGATCTCCGTGCGCGAGATGCGCCGTTACGGCTATAGCGACGGTCTGTCCACGGGCTCCGTGGCGGCGGGCGGCACACTGGGGATACTCATTCCGCCCAGTGTCCCGCTGGTGCTCTATGGGCTGCTCACCCGCACCGACATTGCCAAGCTGTTCATCGCCGGCATCATCCCGGGGATCGTTCTGGTGGGTGGCTACTTCGCCGCCGTGATGTTCCGCACCCGCCTCAACCCGGACGATGGCCCTGCCGCGGAACGGGTCGGCGCTCGGGAGCGCTGGCTGGCCCTGGGGCGCGTCTGGGGCGTGTTGCTGTTGTTCATCATCGTCATGGGCAGCATGTATGCGGGCATCGCCACACCCACGGAAGCCGCTGCCATCGGGGCCTCCGGCGCCTTCCTGTTCGCGCTGCTGCGCAAGCGCCTGAGCTGGCAGGGCTTCGTGCTTTCGTTGGTGGAGGCCGGTGTGACCACCGCCACGGTGCTGATCGTGCTGGCGGGGGCGATGATCTTCGGCAACTTCATCGCGCTGTCCGGCCTGCCCTGGGAGCTGCTGGACTGGATCAATTCCCTCAGCCTCTCCCCGATGGGCGTGGTGCTGGTGATCTGTGCGATCACCGTGGCACTGGGTTGCATCTTCGAGAGTATCGGCCTGCTGCTGCTCACCGTGCCCCTGTTCTTCCCGGTCATCACCGGCTTGGGCCTGGACCCGGTGTGGTTCGGCATCATCTTCGTGGTCTGCCTGGAGCTGGGTCTTATCACGCCGCCGGTGGGCTTGAATGTGTTCGTGGTCAAGGCCGCGCTGCCGGATATTCCCATCTCCACCATTTTCCGAGGAGCCGGGAGCTTCGTGATCGCCCACGTGCTGGTGCTGTTGCTGCTGGTGTTCGTGCCGCAGATCACGCTGTTCCTGGCCAACAAGATCTAGGGTCATGAGCAAGATACGTAACTTCCTTTTCATCATGGCGGATCAGCTGCGGGCGGATTACCTGTCCTGCTACGGGCACAAGGTGCTGCACACACCCCATATCGACGGTCTGGCGGCCCGGGGCGTGCGCTTTACCCGCGCCTACGTGCAATCCGGTGTGTGCGGCCCCTCTCGCATGTCTTATTACACCGGCCGTTACCCAAGCTCCCACGGTGCCACCTGGAACTTCATCCCCATGCCCGTGGACGAGATGGGGCTGGGGGATTATCTGGAGGCCGAGGGGCGTTCCCTGCATCTGGTGGGCAAGACCCATGTGGAGCCCGACCGGGAGGGGATGGAGCGGCTGGGGCTGGACCCGGCGTCGGACGCCGCCGCGCTGCTGCGCGAGGGTGGCTTTCGGGTCATTGCGCGGCACGAGGGGGATTTGCCCAGCGGCAAGGAGGACTACAAGGCGTATCTCGAACGTCAGGGCTACGAGGGCGAAGACCCCTGGCTGGAATACGCCAACAGTGGCCGGGACGCTCGGGGCCGGGCGGCGAGCGGGTGGCTCATGCGCAACGCGCATCTGCCCGCCGCGGTGGACGAGCAGCATTCCGAGACGGCCTATGCCACCGACGAGGCGCTGAAGTTCATCACGGAACAGGGCGATCAGCCCTGGGCGCTGCATCTGTCCTACATCAAGCCCCACTGGCCCTACATCGTGCCCGCGCCTTACCACGATATGTACCGCGAGGCGGACACGGGCGAGATCCTGCCGGCGCAGACACGCGACGAGCATCCGGTGCTCAAGGCCTACCGCAAGCACGATGAAGCGCTGAGCTTCAGCCGCCCGGAGGTGGTGCGCCATGTGCGGCCCACCTACATGGGGCTGATCAAGCAGATCGACGACCACCTGGGGCGCTTGTTCACGCTGCTGGAGGAGAGCGGCCGCATGGAGGATACCCTGATCGTGTTCTGCGCCGATCATGGGGATTTCCTCGGCGACCGGGGCTTTGGCGAGAAGGAGCTGTTCTTCGAGGAAGTGCAGCGCGTGCCGTTCATCGTCTACGACCCCAGTGAGCAGGCCGACGCCACCCGTGGCACGACCAGCCGGCGTCTGGTGGAAGCGGTGGACGTGGTGCCCACGGCGCTGGAGGCGCTGGGGGTGGAGATCCCCCGCCACAGGGTGGAAGGGCGCTCCCTGCTGCCGCTTACCCGCAAGCAGCCGGTGAAGGACTGGCGCCGGTTCGCCATCAGCGAGCTGGACTACACCGCGCGCCGCGCGCGCAAGGTGCTGAGGCGCTCGCTGGATGACAATTGCCGGGGCTGGATGGTGCGCAGCGATCGTTGGAAATTCGTCTACTGGGACGGCTATCGGGCGCAGCTGTTCGATATGAAGAATGACCCGAAGGAGTTGCATGACCTGGGGGCGGATCCGGCCCACGCTGAGGTGCGCGAGGAGCATCAGCAGATGCTGCTGCGCTGGATGCTGAGCCGCAAGAGCCGCGTGGCCGCGACATACAAACGTCTTGATTTCATGACCGACAATCTGCCGCCCGGAATCCATATCGGGCAGTGGTGATCGCGTCGTGATGAAGGGCGCGCGGGCAGCATTCCGCGCGCCGGCCTCGAATGGGGCGTCCCTGGAGTCTATAGGAGTGAGGAGAACGACAATGGGCGTTATGCGCATAGGTCACATCAATCTGCGTGTGCTGGACATGAAGGCGGCGCGGCATCATTACGAGAACGTGCTGGGCCTGCTGCCCACCGATGTGGACTCGGCGGGCAATGTGT
>NZ_WHIW01000025.1 GCF_009295635.1 Alkalilimnicola sp. S0819
GCCTGTTTGAGCGAAGCGAGTTTGCAACCCGCCCCTTTCCGGCGAGAAGCGCAGGGGAGCCCGGCGTAGCCGGGCCAAATCGTGGGCCGCCCCAGGCCGCACCCACCCCGGAACCGGCACCTACGCCAAAAGGCTAGTCACAGGGCCGGCTCCCTATGCCGCCGTTACCCCACCAAAGCTCGATGACTCATAAAAAACCCCGCCGTAGCGGGGTTTTCGAAGCATGTGCATGCAAGCCGTAGCTTACTTGTACATGGATTTCTTGAAAGCGCGCTCGATTTTCTTCTCGTTGCGATCGGCGGAGAACTGAGCCGCCTTGGCCAGGCCTTCGGCACGGGAGGCCATTTCTTTGGCGTCGTTGGCAGCGCTCATGGCCGCTTCAGCCTTGCTCAACGCTTCCTGAGCGGTGGCCTGGGCCTGGTTGGCAGTATCCTGAGCGTCTTCCACCTGCTGAGCCAGGTTGCCGTTACCGTTGGCGGCGCAGCCAGCCAGCAGGCCCAGGGCCAGGGCAGCGGCAGACAGTTTGGAGGCGGTCTTCAGGCTTTCCAACATATTCAATCTCCTTTGCTGTTGTTGTCAGCCATCCATCGTTCAGTTGGCTGATACGTTGGTCATTCTAGAAGCAACAGCCACAGGATGAAAGCCGAATCACAGCCGTTTTCATCGGATAATAACGCGAGTCCCGACTTTCACCAGCGAAGCCAGTTTTTCGATCTCGTCGTTGGTCAGCGCCACGCAGCCTTCCGTCCAGTTGAAACGTCGGTGTATCAAGGGGTCGCCCGCGCCGATACCGTGCAGCCCGATCTGCCCGCCCAGCAGGGTATTCTGCGGTGCTCGGCCGTAGCGCAGGCGTGAATCCAGCACGGTTTGGTAAGCGTCCCGGTCGATCAAGCCGGCTTTCAGGGCTCGTTTGGCATGGGGCAGGGTGGGGTAGTCCAGTTCCAGAAAGATATGGAAGCGACTCTCACGGTTGATGCGGCTGATGCGGAAGGTGCCCAGCGGCGTGGTGTTGTCGCCACGCAAGCGGGTCAGCGCCGCGCCGTTACGGCCGATGGCAATGTTCGGGAAGCGCGCGATGCGCTCCTTGCCCTTGTAAACATGCACCCGCTGGCCCTGGGTGTCCACCAGGACCCAGGCGTCCTCGGCCTGGGCGAGCGGGGCAGCGACCAGAAGCAGCAGGCAGAGCAGCAGCCGGCGGGTCATGAGCGCAGCAAGGTTTCCACCTGCGCCCGGTCGAAGGGCCAGTACAGACGCTCGCCTTGCGGTTGACGCTCCAGCACAGGGATGCTTAGCGCGTAGGCTTCTTCCAGGGCATCATCCCCGGCAATATCCACTTCCCGCAGTGTAACGCCGGCGTACTCGGCGACCGGCGCCGCCAGCTGCAGCGCTTCCTCGCACAGATGACAGCCAAGAGTGCCGTAGAGAATCAGTGTGGAGCTCATGGTGTCGCTCGTGGGTGTTACTTGTTCGCCCGAGACGGGCCGGGCCGGCAGATTGTGCCCCAGCTACGGGGCAGGATGGAACAGCGTCGCCCGGCGTGCTGTGCGCCACAGCGCATTCATGACCCACAGGCCGTATAATCCGCGCCATGCAGACCGAGACCCCGCTCAATCGCCGCCTGTCCGTCGCCCCGATGATGGACTGGACGGACCGTCACGCCCGTTACTTCCTGCGCCTGTGCGCGCCGAACGCCTTGCTCTACACCGAGATGGTGACGGCGGCGGCGGTGACCCACGGTGATCGGGCGTATCTGCTCGGTTTCGACGCCTTCGAACAACCACTCGCCCTGCAACTGGGCGGCAGTGACCCGGTCCAGCTCGCCCAAGCCGCGGCGCTGGGGGAACGGTACGGTTACCGGGAGATCAACCTCAACGTGGGCTGCCCATCGGATCGGGTGCAGGCCGGGCGTTTCGGCGCCTGCCTGCTGAAGGAGCCGGTGCTGGTGGCCCAGTGCGTGGCGGCCATGTCGCGGGCCTGTGGGCTGCCCGTGACGGTGAAGACCCGCATCGGGGTGGACGAGCAGGACAGCTATGAAGCCTTGTGCGCCTTCGTGGAAACCGTGGCGGCTGCGGGTTGCCGCAGTTTCACACTGCATGCGCGCAAGGCCTGGCTGCAGGGCCTGAGCCCGAAGGAGAACCGGGAGATTCCGCCGCTGGATTACCCGCGGGTGTATCGCCTGAAGGCGGATTATCCGCAGTTGGAGATCATCATCAACGGCGGGATCAGCCGGCTGGATGCGGTGCGCGAGCACTTGGCCCGGGTGGATGGGGTGATGATCGGTCGCGAGGCCTACCACAACCCCTATGCGCTGGCCGAATGGGACGCGGCGCTGTTCGGCGATGGCTCGCCGGCGCGCAGCCGCCATGAAGTGCTGGCGGCCTATCTGCCCTATGTGCAGGCGCGGCTGGAAGACGGCCTGCGCCTGCAGGCCATGGCGCGGCATGTATTGGGTTTGTTCCAGGGCCGCCCCGGTGCCAAGGCTTGGCGGCGCTACATCAGCGAGAATGCTCACCGCGCCGGTGCCGGCGTGGAAGTGCTGGAAGAGGCCGCGCGGCGCGTGCCCGAGGACAGCGCGGCGACCGCCGAAGCCTGAGGGGCCGGAAAACAAGGTTCTTCGCGGGTTAGCGGGAGAATCTGAAATGAAAACAGAAGCTGGCGCTGTGGCTCCGGTCTTGTGCCCGCCCGCTGGATCAGGGTGGGGCTTTCCGGGTTCCACGTCTTGGTCCCGTGGAGCGCCCACAGGAGCGTGAAGGCCCTGGGGCGGGTACGGCCGGCGGTGGCCGTCGATGCAGCCGAGCATCGCAGCCGGAAGGGGATCAGCGAGCAGCTTGTTTGAGCGTAGCGAGTTTGCTGCTCGCCCCCTTCCGGCGAGAAGCGCAGGGGAGCGCCGGGCGCTGCCCGGTGCCAAATCGTGGGCCGCCGCCGGCCGTACCCGTCCCAGGGCCCGCGCCAAGCTTGCCCACCCGCCTATCACCACCATCGAGGGATCTGTTGGTTTTCCGCCAACCCGCGAAGAACCGAAAACAAGCCCGCTCCCCCCTGCGGGCGCGGCTCATGGCCGCGCCTGCAGTGCCGTGTCAGCGTCCGGCAAACGGAAAAAACGCCGTGCGTTCCGCGTGCTCATGCGCGCCACGGTATCCGGCTCCTGGCCGCGCAAGCGCGCCACCTCCTGCAACACCCAGGGCAGGTAGGCCGGTTCGTTGACGTTACGCTTGGGGCGTGGGCGTATGGTGCGCGGCATCAGGAACGGCGCGTCGGTCTCCAGCATCAGCCGCTCATCGGGCACGTCGTTCACGGCCTCCCGCAGGGCCTGTCCGCGGCGCTCATCGCAGACCCAGCCCGTGATCCCCACATGCAGATCCAGATCCCGATAGGCCCGGAGTTCTCCGCGATCACCCGTGAAGCAGTGAGCGACAGCGTCCACCAGGTGGTCGCGATAAGCGCGCAGGATGGCGACGAAACGCGCGTGGGCATCGCGCTGGTGCAGGAAGACCGGCAAGCGCAGCTCCGCGGCCAATTCCAGTTGTTGTTCGAAGGCGCGCTCCTGGGCCGGGCGCGGTGAGAAATCCCGGTTGAAGTCCAGACCGCACTCGCCGATGGCGACCACCTCCCGCGCCGACGCCAGTTCCCGCAGCAGGGCCAGCCCCGAGGCATCGAACTCGCTGGCATGGTGAGGGTGGAAGCCCGCCGTGCTGTGAAAGCCCGTCTGGCGGGCGAGCGCAAGGGCGGTTTCGCTCTGGGGCGCGTTGGTGCCGGTGAGGATCATGTGCGTTACGCCGGCCGCCCGGGCGCGCTCCAGTACGCCGGTCAGGTCCTTGCGCAGGGATTCATGGCAGAGGTTCACGCCGATATCGATCAAATGCGCTGTGTTCATGGGACATGATTCTGCCTGTTCAGCCGGCGCACACAAGCCCCGCGCGGTGCGGTGAAATGCCTGGGGGCTTGCGCGGGCACCGGCTGGGACGCAGAATCTGGCTCCACAACATGGGGACGCCGATCCCTGAGAATACCGAATGGAAAAGGGGAGGTTGCCCGATGCCGGGTCCGCTGCACTACGACGATTTGCCGATGAACTGGGTGGGCGACTGGGCAGGGCGGCGCGCCGCGCTGACCCCCCAAAGGGAAGCGCTCCATGACCCGGCCACAGAGCAGCGCTTCACCTACGCGCAGATGAATGATCGGGCGCAGCGTCTGTCCACCTACCTGGTGGACACCCTGGGGCTGGCAAAGGGCGACACGGTCTGTTTCATCATGCGCAACCGCCTGGAGGCGGTGGATCTGTACCTGGCCTGTGGCAAGGCGGGCATCATCCTCGCGCCGCTGAGCTTCCGCCTGCGCAAGCGGGAACTGGACGATTTGCTGGCCCGAATCCAACCCCAGGCCTTCTTTTATGAAGGGCTGTTCGAAGAGCTGGTGGACAGCCTGTCGCTGCCCGAGAGCGTGCGCGGCAAGCTGCGGGTGGAGGACGGCCCCTCGGACTATGACGCGGTGTTGGCCACGGAGCCGCGGGACGTGAATATTCCCCTGGCGCTCAACGACGTGGCTCTTTACATCCACACCGGCGGCACCACGGCCACGCCCAAGGTGTGCATCGTGCCGCACCGGCAGATGGTGTGGAATTCCTTCGATATCCTGATCACCGCCGGCGGGAATATGGGCCAGAGCCGGGAATTGCTGACCTTCCCCTTTTTCCATGTGGGCGGCTGGAATACCTTCACGCCGCTGTACCACTCCGGTGGCCACATTTGCCTGCTGCGTCAGTTCGACCCGGGCCTGGTGCTGAAGCTGATCGCCGAGGAGAAGATCACCCACTTCGGCGCTGTGGAGGCCATGCTGCGTTTCATGGTGGACCACCCGAACTTCGCCGACACCCCGCTGGACACCCTGGACGGTGTTACCACCGGCGGCGCGCCCTGCGCCCCCACCGTGATGAAACCCTTCTTCGATCGCGGCGTGCCGGTGACCCAATCCTACGGCCTCACCGAAGCGGGGCCGTCGAACTTCGCCCACAACGGCATCGACCAGCCGCTATCACAGATCTGGGATCACAACGCCAGCATTGGCACCACCTTTTATCACTGCGATTTCAAGATCATCGAACAGGGCACCCATAAGCCGGTGCAGCGTGGCGAGCGGGGTGTGCTGTGCCTGCGCAGCGCCCACAACTTCCAGGAGTATCTGCACCAGCCCGAACGCACCGACAAGCTCTTTCTGGAAGACGGCTGGGTGTATTCCGGCGACCTGGCCGTGGAAGACGAGCACGGCTATGTGTACATCGTCGGCCGGGCGGACAATATGTTCATCTCCGGTGGTGAGAACGTTTCCCCGGAAGAGATCGAGAACGTCATCAAGGAACACCCCCTGGTGTCCAGTGCCGCGGTGGTCGGCATCCAGGACGAGCGCTGGGGTCAGGCGCCGTTGGCGGCCGTGGTGCTCGCCCCGGGTGCGGAACTGGGCGAGGATGACGTCATTGCGTATTGCAAGGCGGAGCTGGCGAGCTACAAGGTACCGCGCAAGGTTCTTTTCCTCGCCGAGCTGCCCCTCACCGGCGCCGGCAAGACGGACCGCAACGCTGTCAAGGCCCGCTACGAAGCGGAGCAGGGCTGAAGATGCAAGGGCGCGTACTGGTCATTGCCGGCTCGGATTCCGGCGGTGGCGCCGGCATACAGGCGGACACCAAGGCCATTACGGCCCTGGGTGGGCACGCCGCCACGGCCATCACCGCGCTCACCGCCCAGAACACCCTGGGCGTGCAGGGTGTGCACGGCGTGCCGGTAGCTTTCATCCGTGAACAGATGCGGGTCGTGCTGGAGGACATAGGCGCCGACTGCATCAAGACCGGCATGCTCCACAATGCGGAAGTGGTCGAAGCCGTGGCGGCTGCGCTGGCCGAGTTCGCCCCGGAGATTCCTTTGGTGCTGGATCCGGTGATGGTGGCCCAGGGTGGCGCCAGTCTGCTGCACGAGGAAGCCGTGGCGGCGCTGCACGAGCTGCTGCTGCCCCGGGCGGCGCTCATCACGCCGAATCTCCCCGAGGCCGAGGCACTGCTGGGGCAGCCCATCGCCGATGCCGGGGCCATGCCCGAAGCGGCCCGGGCCCTGGCTGCGCTCACCCCTGGTGCGGTACTGCTCAAGGGCGGCCACCTGCCCGGGGATGAGCTGCGGGATGTCCTGCTGGCCGATGGCGAGCTGCACAGCTTCCATCAACAACGTCTGCATACCCGGGCCATCCACGGCACCGGCTGCACCCTGGCTTCGGCCATTGCCGCGGGCCTGGCCCAGGGGCTTGCGCTAAAGCCGGCGGTGGAGCGGAGCAGAGCCTACCTGCGCGCGGCCATGGAACATGCGCCGGGTCTGGGACAAGGCCATGGTCCCGTGGGGCACGGCTTCTGCTGCGTCTATCCGCATCAAGGGAAGCGCTGATCAGGTTTCAAGGCTCTCTGGGGTAGCCACGCGTCCCAGGGAATAGATCAGTGTCTCCTTAGCACAGAAAGATTCATTCTTTGCGCAGGGTTTCCCGATTGCCTTAAGGTAACGGTTCCCCCGCAGCCACCGGAACCCAGCGCATGCGCCTGTCCAGCAAGGGCCGATACGCCATCAGTGCCATGTTACACCTGGCCGCCCATGGCGGCGCCGGGCCGGTGCCGCTGGTAGAAGTTTCGGACTGCCAGAACATTTCCCTCTCTTACGTGGATCAGATCTTCGCCCGGTTGCGGTCCGCTGGCCTCGTTCGTGGTACGCCCGGTCCGGGCGGGGGCTATCGGCTCGCTCGGGAGGCGGGCGCTATCAGCGTGCTGGAGGTGATGTCGGCGGTGGACGGTCCCCGCCGGGGAAAGGCCGGGCAATCCGAGCTGGAAGCGGTCATCTGGGCGGAGCTCGCCGTTGAGCTGGAAGGGTATCTGGCTTCGATCACCCTGGAGGGCCTGGTGGACCGCCCGTCGGTGCGGCAGGCGTTGTTGCAGCAGTACCGCGCCGGGGGCTGGCGCTGCGATGTCTGCGGTGCGTTTTCCCAACGCCAGGTGGCCTGCGGCTGATCATCCCGGTCCCGTAACTCCCTCCCAACGAAGCCCCGATCTGTAGCGCAGGCTGCTCCTGCGCGGAACGGCCACGCTTAAACATGCAAGCTATATACAGCTACATTGCGCGGCGTTATTATTCCCCCATGAAAGATGCACCAACAATGCATCTTCAGAGTATCGGGTTCACAGCAACACAACGAAACGGGGGACCAGATGAACTGGCCAATGCACTCATCGAACCGAACGGCTGCCCGGCAACGGGGTTCTGCTCTTTCCACATACTTCCACGGGCAGGTGGCCGGCAACCATGGGTAAGTACAAGACACTGTGGTGGACCCTGATCGCGGTGCTGGGGGTGACCTTTGCGCTACTGGGGTATTTCGGTGTGGAGGTGTACCGCAAGGCGCCCCCCATTCCCGACCAGGTGATCACCGAAAGCGGTGAAACCCTGATGACCGAAACCAGCATTCTCGACGGCCAGACCGCCTGGCAGTCCGTGGGGGGCATGCAACTGGGCTCCATCTGGGGGCATGGCGCCTACCAGGCCCCGGACTGGACCGCGGACTGGCTGCACCGGGAACTGCTCGCCTGGCTGGAGCTGGCGTCCGAGGAAACCTACGGCGTGCCCTACGATCAACTCGACGGGCGCGAGCAGAACGCCCTGCGGTACGAGTTGAAACAGGCCTATCGCCGCAACACCTGGGATGCCGCCACCGATACCCTGGTGGTTTCCGAGCGACGCGCCCGGGCCATGGCGATGACCGCGGATTACTACAGCCGTCTGTTCGGCGGCGACCCGGCCCTGCAGCCGACCCGTGAGAACTACGCCATGAAGGAGATCACGCTGGCCGACGAGGCCCGGCGTGAGCAAATGACGCACTTCTTCTTTTGGACCGCCTGGGCGGCCTCCACCGAACGCTACCCGGGCGAGGCCACCTACACCAACAACTGGCCCCACGAGCCCCTGATCGACAACAAGCCCACGGCCGAGAACATCGTCTGGTCCATCGCCAGCGTGGTGCTCCTGATCGCCGGTGTGGGCGGGCTGATCTGGGGCTGGGCCTTCCTGCGCAAGGAGGGCGAGGAAGAACCCGACGCGCCCGCCCGCGACCCGCTCACCACCTTCGAGTTGACCGCCTCCCAGCGCTCCCTGGGCAAGTACCTGCTTGCCGTGGTGGGGCTGTTCACCCTGCAGGTGTTCCTGGGCGGCTTCGTCGCCCACTACACGGTGGAAGGGCAGGGCTTCTACGGGATTCAGACCTCGGACTGGCTGCCGTACTCGCTGGTGCGTACCTGGCACATCCAGGCGGCGATGTTCTGGATCGCCACCGGTTTTCTGGCCGCGGGGCTGTTCCTCGCCCCCATCATCAACGGCGGCAAGGATCCGAAGTACCAGAAGCTGGGCGTGGACATCCTGTTCTGGGCACTGATCCTGGTGGTGGTCGGCTCCTTCGTCGGCAATTTCCTGGCCATCAACCAGCTGATGCCCGCCGAGTGGAGCTTCATGCTCGGGCACCAGGGCTACGAGTACGTGGACCTGGGCCGCTTCTGGCAAATCCTCAAGGTCGGCGGCATCGCCTTCTGGCTGGTGCTGATGATGCGGGGCATCGCCCCCGCGCTGCGCCAGGGCGGTGACAAGCACCTGCTGGTGCTGCTTACCGCCTCGGTGGTGGCCATCGGGCTGTTCTACGGCGCGGGGCTGGCTTACGGCGAGCGCACCCATATCTCCATCATGGAGTACTGGCGCTGGTGGGTAGTGCATCTGTGGGTGGAAGGCTTCTTCGAGGTCTTCGCGACCACGGCGCTGGCCTTCATCTTCTGCAGCATGGGCCTGGTCTCCCGGACCATGGCCACCGCGGCGGCGCTGGCCTCGGCCTCCTTGTTCATGCTCGGCGGCGTGCCCGGCACCTTCCACCACCTGTACTTCTCCGGCACCACCACGCCGGTGATGGCGGTGGGGGCGACCTTCAGCGCCCTGGAAGTGGTGCCGCTGGTGGTGCTGGGCTACGAGGCCTGGGAGAACTGGCGTTTGAAGTTCCGCGCCCCCTGGATGCGCAACATCAAGTGGCCGTTGTACTTCTTCGTGGCGGTGGCCTTCTGGAACATGCTCGGCGCGGGGGTGTTCGGCTTCATGATCAATCCGCCGATCTCCCTCTACTACCTGCAGGGCCTGAACACCACGCCCACCCACGCCCATGCCGCGTTGTTCGGTGTCTACGGCTTCCTGGCGCTGGGCTTCGTGCTGCTGGTGCTGCGCTATATCCGGCCGCGCCTGGTCTTCAACGAGAAATTGATGAAGACCGCCTTCTGGTGGCTCAACGGTGGCCTGGTCCTGATGCTGTTCACCAGCCTGCTGCCGGTGGGCATCTTCCAGTTCGTCGGCAGTGCCTCCGAAGGGCTCTGGTACGCGCGCAGCGAAGCCTTCCTGCAGCAGCCCATCCTGGTGACCCTGCGCTGGGTTCGCACCCTGGGCGATGTAGTGTTCATCGTCGGCGCGGTGGCGGTGACCTGGCAGGTGGTCAAGGGAGTGTTCTTCCCGGATGCGCCGGAAACCGCGGGCCTGAGCAAGGCGGCGAAGCAGGGCTCGCCGGCTCTGGCCGGCGGGGATGCGATGCTGGCCGAAGCGCCCGAGGCCGACAGCGTCTGCTGTGGGCAGTGCGGAGGCAATACCTGAAGCGCCACGGCAATGCCGCCGGAGAAGGCGGTACCCATCATGCACTAAAAGCCCCGCGCCTCGGCGCGGGGCTTTTTTGGGTTCATCGCGGATTAGGGGGAAACCACCAATTCATTCCTGGCGGTCCGAAAAGCATGGGGATACACGCCTGAACGTCGGTGGCTGCTTCTCGATCCAGCGGGAAACAAAGCGAGACCGCGCTTGCGCTTCGCAACGGCGCGAGCGCATCTCTCCCCGCATTCAGCGGTGGAGCTTGCGCCGACGGATGGGGTTCCGGGGTGGGTGCGGTCTGGGGCGGACGTCGATGCAGCCGAGCATCGCAGCCGGAAAGGGAAAAAGCGGGTTGCCTGTTTGAGCGAA
>NZ_WHIW01000026.1 GCF_009295635.1 Alkalilimnicola sp. S0819
AAGATCAGAGAAGCTCGACTGCATCGACCACGTACTCACTCTCAACCGGGGAGGGCCGACATTGTCTCAAGCCACAGCCACCGACGGAACGGCTGCCCCCGAATAAATCAGCGTTTCCCTAACGCTAGCGGTGAGGCGCCGGGGAAAACGCGCAGCGTTTTACCCGGTCGCTCTCAACCGCCTTGTTAGCCATTTTCTGCTTTCTGACGCCGCAAACGTTCCCGCTCTCGCATCTGCTGGACGCGTTCAGCCAAAGTGTTCAGGCCTAGGTCCGCACGCCGCCGATCAACTGTTTCAGGATCCGCTATGGGCATGGGGACCGGCCAACCCTCTGGATCTAAGTCGAACTGCGTGCCGTAGTACTGCATCTCGCCGGACATGGTGAGCACGCGGTCTTGCAAGAACGCGAGCTGCCAGCCTTCGACAGAACCCGATGCAACGGCCTCTTTGAGCAGTACAAGACACTCCTTCATGAAGAGCAGGTCCGAGACAGCGTGCTGCGCGACCAGCCATGCAGCCTTCGTTCCTTCGGCTCCGACCAAATGCCGACCAGGCCATCCATACTGGGCGATGACGCGCCTCAGAGTGGCGGCATTCTCTTCGTGTATTTGCCGCATCCTTGGATGGTAGTCCGTCGAAGGTAACTCGCCGGCCTGGAACAGTTCCTCGAGTACGCGCTGATCTCTTTCAGCCAGTTCGACGAGTTGCTGCTGCAACGCTAAATCCATGCGTTCTCCTGGCTAACGTGAGGGCTCAGCCGCGCGGCTTCGGAATGTGTCAACCTTTTTCCGACACTGGCGCCTGGTTTTCCTAGGTCATTTTCTCCGGGGTGATCACAGCATCGTGAGCGTATAGGCCGGCCTCGGCGTCCCGGATGTAGGTGTCGGCGGCGGCGGTCACGCCGTCCTCGGGGTTGATGCAGACCTGGGTTGGCGGCCTGGATGCGACCGGCGGGCCTTTCGGGTAGCGCTGCGGATGCTCGGCGTAGTAGGCATCCAGCGCCGCCTGTCGCTGGGCATGCACGGTCTCTACGCGGCCTTCGAACACATCGGCCGGCGTGTAGAAGGCGAGCCCCTCGTGGGGGCGGAGCTTGTACTCACTGATAAAGCCGGCCGTCCAGGCACGCGCATGGTCGATGTCCCGGAACCGCCCCGGGTAGCCTGGGCTGTACTTGAGAGTCTTGAAGTGCGCCTCGCTGTAGGGGTTGTCATTGGAGACGCGCGGCCTGGAGTAGCTGCGGCGTACCCCGAAGGCATCGAGGAAGTCCCGGTAGCTGTGCGCAATCATCGGCGCACCGCGGTCCTGGTGGATGACCAGGGTGCCGGGTTGTATGTGGTGGGCGCTGAGCGCCTGATCGAACAGATGCCGGGCCAGTGCGGCGTTCTCCTTGCGGCTGATCATCCAGGCCACCGGATAGCGGCTGAACAGGTCTAATACCTGGTAGAGATTCAGGTACACCCCGCGCTGGATGGTCGGCAGCTTGGTAATGTCCCAGCTCCAGGCCTCGTTCGGCGCCCGCGCCGTGATACGCGGCACGGCATGGTGCTGGGGCGGGCGCTGCGTGCGCCTCTCGCGGCTCTGCTGATGGCGGCGAAGGATCCGGTAGATGGTCGACACCGAAGCGAGCATCCGCCCCTCGTTGAGCTCGCTGGCGTGGATCACGCGTACGCTCGCATCCTGATGCCGCTCGCTATTGACCAGATCGAGCACCGCTCGCTCCTCGTCTGGGCTGAGTTGTCGCGGCTGGGGGCTCGGTGCAGTTCGCTTGGGCGCCCGCCTGCGCGCATAGGTGCCGGTGCGCGACAATCCCAACGCCTCGCAGGCGCGGCTGCGGGGCAGGCTGCTTGGGCGCTGTTCGAGAAGGCTCATTGCGATTCCTCGCTCTGTGCCTGTTCGACCAGCGCGAAGAACTTTTTTTGCAGGTCCACCAGGTCTTCGGCGATCTTCGCGCGACGCTGCTGGCGGACCAGTTCGCGTTCCAGCTGCTCGATGCGTCGCTCGCGCGGGTCCTTCGGCTTGCGTCCACCGCTCTTCGGCTCCAGCCCCTGGCTGCCGCTCTCGGCGAGGGTCTTGCGCCAGTTGGCCAGCTGGCTGCCGTACAGCCCGTTGCGGCGCAGCCAAGCGCCTTTCTCGCCGCGCTCCAGCGCATCATGCTCGGCCAGCAGGCGCTGCTTCTCGCTCGCGCTGAACTGCCGACGCGTACGTCGCTCAAGGCTCGGCTCGGTTTGCACTTCGTTCGACTCGTCCACGTCCATCCGCTCTTTGGTTGTGCCGCCCTACGTTACATAAGAAACGCGCCAGCGACTGTCGGATGCTATGTTGACACTTAGGGCTTCGCCGCGTCGGCTGCAGCCCCTGGTTAGACCAACACGCGTTGCATGCTGGTCTGCGTGACCTGTTGCCCCTCCAAGCCCTCGAACCGGTCGGCTGGCGCTTCATGGTACGTTACGAACCCGAACTGCTCGAAAACCTTCGGATTGCCGGTCTCCTTTATTGTATCGAGCGTGAGGCGCTGCTTGCGTCGAGCGATGGCGATTTCTTCGATCGCTGCCATAAGCTGCCGTGCAACGCCCCGGCGCCTGAGCGCTGGGTGGACCGCTAGACCACGAACGAGTACCACGGCAGGGCAGCCGATGTACTCAACGGTACCAATGACGCGGCCTTCGGAAATGGCCACCAGCGCACCGGTGAACTCCGTGTCTTCTGTGGCGGCCACCGCTCGGCCAGCGGCTTCCTTCGGCCGGTACACCCGACGGAGGTCGGCGGTTGCGGCGTTCAGCAACGCGAGAACTTCGTCGCGGTCGCTTTCTGACTGTTCCCGAATATAGAGCATCAGCGCTTTCCGTCTAACGGCTAGCGGTAAGCCGCAGCGAAAACGCGTAGCGTTTTTGCTGTCGGCTTCACCGCGTGGTTAGGCTCTTGTTTTTGCTCATGTGCGAGGCTGTGCTCACTCCGTGACCGTGGCCCGCCGGAGTAGCCATTCAACGGCCTGTTCGATTGCGCTGTGACGTAGGGAAACATTGCTTCCGCCATGGTCAAACTGACAGCCGACGATATGCTGCAAGCACTTTGGGTCACTTTGCATTTGACTGAGCGTCCATTGCCAAAGGTCACGGTACACCCCATAGCTCCACCAGTCAGAGAAATGGCAAATAAGAACTGGAAGCTCTGGCTTGCTACTTAGTTCGCCACGGAGGTAAGGCCAGTACTTCAACAAGTTGGCGATTGCCACTTGCTTGCTCTCGAACTCGATGATGATCTTATGATCATTGAATGCAGCCGTAAGGTCTCCGAGTTCAAAGCGCTCTGCTTTGTTATACGCCCCGCCACGTCTTCCGGCCTGATGCGTTAACAGGCTGGCAGTGTTGTGTTTCCCTTGCCCGCCGGTCCATGACACATCAGGTGCCTCGCTTCGGAAAACGTCCGCGAATTCCCGAAGGAACGCTGCTTGGGTTGCCCCCATTGCGACCTCTGTTCTTGCGCTGCCTAACGCCGTGCTTAAGCCGCGCCAAAAGCCGCCGCGCGGCTTTTGGCGTCGGCTTCAAGCACTTGTTCGGCTCCCCAAGCAATGGGTTTTGCAGCCTGGAAGATATCAAGACTCCGCTTGCTCCGCATGACGCTCCTGAAGAACATCGCACGGCACAACGCGAGTCACGACGAGATAGTTTAACGCGTAGCCTCCACACGCCCACATGATCGCCAGGAGTGCTAAAACCAGAACCAACCCGAAGGCTCCGAACTCTACCTCAGAACCGGGCCAAACCACCCAAAACGCGAGAAGCAGGATGGCCTCGAACACGTCGACGATAGCGTTCGACAGGCGGAGCGCTTCTCTCTTCCTACGGACAAGGTCTGCGAGTTCCGTAGGATTCAATGCGCCACCTTCGCTATTCACCCGTTTCTGCAGGGCGACTAACATAGGCTCGGCGTATGGCATGGCAAGAGCTGTACTCCTAGCAAGGAGTAAGGCCGCGACTCTTGGTACAACAAAGAAGGCGAAGCCAAAAACAAGAAGGACATCGCCTAGGGGGACTTCACCTACAAGGGATGTGAGACGCTCCACACCTTTACCTGCCGGCCACTGGATGGCCTCGAAAACACTGGTTCCCGAACGAGACAAAGCCTCAAACGCAACCACGACCAGAAACGAAACGATCCGCCAAAGCCGTAGCCGCGGGCCGATTAAACCATCAAGTTGGCTGACTAGATGGTCTTTGAGCACTATTTGACCACCTGCAGCAACACGATGTCGCCCCGAACCTCATCGAAAGCCCCATAGCGCGTGAGAGGCGCGGCAAAGAATTGAATTTCTACATTCCGCAGGTTAGAAGGGCTCAGCTTCAAAGCCAGGGATTCATTAGGAATTAATAGCTTCTGCTTGTGCTTCCTCTTCGTTGCGTTACTTCTGAATTCTCCAACAAACGGAAAGGCTTGGCTGTTGTTCTCGACCAAGCCATGGAGCGTACCTTCGAACCAAGCAACCGGACCCAGCCTAGACTTTGTAACGATCTGACCAAACCGTTTCGCCCGATCTCGGGAAAACTCGAAGCGAGTGGTCCCAGCCTCGTCGAAGGTTTGCAAGGATATGTAGTCATCCTTCCCAATTACCGAAGACCGAATGGGAGAGATAGCCTGATTGACCTGTTCGACCACCTTCGCCTCGATATACTCACGCTCCCTCTGTTCCCGATGCTCTAAAAGCACCTCGTGTGTTGTGATCTCGACATTGTTATGCGCAAGGTTGTTTATCGCGTTACCGATCTCACCTTCAAGTGGCGTGGGCGCCTGTACCTCAGCGGCTGCCGCTGCATACGGGCTGGCCAAATATGTTCTTAGCTTCCGGGTGATTTGCCGGCCAGTGTCCTTGAGGAGCGGGACAATGACGCAGTTGGCCTCCGGCGCGCCCAGATAGAAATCCGCAGTGCTGTATAATTCTCGCGGTAGCGTCGAAAACTTGCGGACGACCCCGAATCGCTCGTAGTAGACGATGCAGTCCACTGCTCGCTGGACAGGAGACAATGTTTTTGTGAGTGTGCGGACTGACACCTGGTTGCCCGGCGCCAGTACACCTTCGAATTCTATAATCAGCCTTCGTTCCACTTATCCCCCAACCGTTAAAGGCGATGGTTGTTATTCTGGGCCGAACGGCTAGCGGTAAGCCGCGGTAAAAACGCGCAGCGTTTTTGCCGTCGGCTTGACCGTTTGGTTAGGCTTTTGGTTTCGTTGCATTTCGCGGTTGAGCTCACGCTACCGCTCCAATTGGGTGAATAAATCACCTTGTCCGCGCTGCTTCTGCCTAGTGTCTTTGAACCGTCTGCCTTGTGGCATCTCGCTAGAGCTGAAACCGTCGATCTTCTTCAGCACCACAACTACTGAATATCCGGTAACAACCACATCCCCCGCTTCATCGAGCTTCCTTCCAATCTTCAGCACGCACTCGATCGCCGTGCCGTGCTTGAAGCTCACCCGCTCGCTCAACACGGCCGCGCGGAACTCCGAGTCGGCCATGTTGAACCCGATGAGCCCTCCGTCATACAAGCCTTTCCACTTGTAGGTCCCTTCCTTCAGAACTGGCGACACAATTTCAATGATGGCGTTGTCGATCACCAGTGGCGGCAAATCACTCGACGCGATGATGAATCTCGAGAAATCCCTTCGCTCTACTGGCCGCTCGTCTTCAAGCGGATGGCCTCCGCCATCGAGCCGGCGGACACTGACCTTGGTCACTTTCTCGTAGTTATTTATGTGCCGATAGAAGTTCGATTTCCTGGTAATAACCTTGGGCTCACTCTCTGCGACGACCCGGGCCGCTTCTATAGCTTCGTGAGTGACTTCGCCAGTGTCGAGGTCCCGCTGCAACTTCTCGATCGAAAGTTGTTTTTCCTCAATACTCAGCTGCGTTAGCTCTTTCTGGAGGTCAGCGTGTTCGCGGTCTCCGACCGGGATGCGCGACAAGATCAAGGTGACGACCAAAAGGATGAGGGTCAGTTGGTTCTGGTTCTCACCGATCGCCCGCCAGATGTCCCTGAAACCACCTTCGGCGCTAGGTTCCGCCTCAATGAGGATCTTCGCGCCGATGACACGCGAGACCTCGTGAACCAGGGCTAAAAGTTCAGTCTCACACTTGTTACGAACGATAGCGTCGATCGTGTGCGATTGGTCTTGGAAGTAGTAGTGTAGCTCTAGTTTTTCTGAGTTATTCATAAGTTTTCACACTACTACAGCGCTTTACTGAAGCCTAACGGCTAGCGGTAAGCCGCAGGAAAAACGCGCAGCGTTTTTGCTGTCGGCTTCACCGCTTTGTTAGCGCAATGTGTTGTTTTATTTGGCAGTGAGCCTGGCCGGATACCACCGACAGCGCCTGCGTCTTTATCTTGCTCTCTGGAACCTACCGCAGCGCGCCGTGCTTCGCCAGCGCTGGCTCCGTTCGTTCTTTTATCACGGTGCCGCGTTCGGGCCACCTACGGGCGCTGAGCATTTGCCCGGGCAAAACCCCGGCCCTCGGTGTTCTTCTTTCTTCAGCGGCCCTTTCTCGGAGTAGGGCGCGACCAGCGTCTACTAGCGGGGCGGCAAAACCCAGGGTGCTTCCGCTGTCCCCCGCCTTCACCAGCGCTGGCTTTGCCGTTTCAACGGCGGGGTTTTCTGCGGCAGCTGTGATGCCCCATTTCTCGCGCTAACGGCTAGCGGTAAGCCGCGGGAAAAACGCGCAGCGTTTTTGCCGTCGGCTTGACCGCCTTGTTAGCACGGTGGTGAGAATGACTACGCCAAGTGCACCACCATGCAGCAAATTCTTT
>NZ_WHIW01000027.1 GCF_009295635.1 Alkalilimnicola sp. S0819
AAAAGGGGCGGATCGGGGCCGAAATGGCGTAAAAACACCGTATTCAGGGCCAAAAACGGCCCGAGCGGTCATGTTTTGAGCAATTTGTGCTGGATCGCTGATTTGATCAGCGCTTCCCTAAAACAACAATTTGCGCTAACAAATCGCTGAAGCCGACGCGGCAAAGCCGCGCGGCTTAGCTACAACGTTATGCGGACCAGAAGGCGTCGAAGCTTTCCGTGAGGTAGTATTTCCAATAGCCCCCTGAAGAGCCCTGCCGCTCCCTGCGACGCAGGACTGGTTGAAGCAACAAAAAGGTATCCCGTGCTTGTCAGATTTCTAGGCTTTCATGTCGAAACCCCCGCTTCTCTCCCGCTTAGCGAACTCATGGAGAGCCTTGCGAAGGAGGCAAAGAGTTATAACGGCGTGGATGAGCCGGGCCGGTTCCTGTTTGTCGATGCCGATACCGACCCTAACTACTACCTCGGGTTGATCGTCACGGTAAAGAACCAGAGAACCTTTTGCGAACTAAGGGACTCCGGAAAAGGCTTCAAAGTTATCGTGAACAAGCTCGACAAGAACTCCAATATAATGGAGTTCAATTTTTTTGTGTTAAACAAAAGGTCCCACGTCGGTCTGTACCAACACTACCATCAGTCATGCAGCCTAGGACAAGGGATGCGACTCTTAAAAAAGAGTTTCTACCAACTTAAGGGCGACAAACGGCAGGCGCTCCGCGAAAAACTGAAGAGCGAAGGGAAGACCGAGGACGACGCACAGGAGCTTTCTTTCAAGAAATACAAGGGGTATTTTAAGTGGGAAATACTTGTCATGAAGGACAATCTTGAAAAAGTCCTTGCAGAGCTTAAGAGAATAAAATTCTTGGAAGTCGAGCTGGCTTACCTAGAGCCGGAAGTCAGCGAATTCGGACAACTCTCAGAGTTTGTTCGCAAGCAACGGCGAAAACTCTCTTTCATTGATTCTCCTGTATCCGCGCTTGCGAGCGCCATCGTTAACTCCCTCTCGGATGCGGACGTCGAGGGCGGCAGGGTCGCTGGGATCGATGACGAAGGGCTTGATCGCGTAATTAAAATCCAAAACAACCCGGACAACTTCGGTGAGATGGATTATGACAGTGTCGCCGCGCACCTTCATGACTTGAACGTCGTGGACTTCACCAAGAGCTGGGTCATCGCTGAGCTTAAGCGCCGGTGCGAGGACCGGCCGGAAGTTTTTAAGGCTACGATAAAATGACCATCCGGCTTCTCCTCTGCGCTCTCGTCGCAACCATAAGCCTTGCCCTCTCCGTGTGGTTTGCCGGGACCGAGGTGGAAGTTGTAGGTTTTTACGAGAAGAACTTGAGAGGCAACTTATTTGCCGGGTTTCTCACGGTCGGCGGTTTCCTTCTGTCTCTGAAGACGTTTATCGTTATAAAGCTTAAGGAAAACGTCTATGGGCATCGTGACTACAAGGCGCTGTTCGATTCACAGAAGAAGCTTGACTCTTCCATAAGGCTGTATGATCCGCTACGGAATCTAAGCGAATTTCTTTACTGGTCGGTGCTATCGTCGATAGTTGCCGCGATAGCGCAGCTAACCATCGGACTTTTCGGGAACTACTGGCTCACATTGCTCGCCATATGGTTTGCCGTGTTCGCAATGTCGGTCCTCGTTGCTTCTTTGCTCCTGATAAAGCGCAGCCTGAATGATTGGTTTGAGTTCATAAACCGCGTGGACAGCTAAGCGACACCCCGTTGCGCTAGTTGTCATCCGCATAACAAGCGCTTGGAGTCCGACCGGCCAAAAGCCGCGCGGCGGCTTTCGGCCGGCGGCTCAAGCGCGGCGTTAGCGCGAGAAATGGGGCATGACCGTGGCCATTCAGATCTCTGCGGTTGAAACGGCAACGCCGACGCTGGTGAAGGCGCGAGACAACGGAAGCACCTTGGGTTTTGCCGGCCCGGCGGTAGGCGCTGCTCGCGCCCTACTCCGAGAAAGGGCCGCTGAAGAAAGAAGAACACGGAGGGCTGGGGTTCTGTCCGGGCAAATGCTCAGCGCCCCATGGTGACCCGAACACCACGCGTGATAAAAGAACGAACGGAGCCAGCGCTGGCGAAGCACGGCGCGCTGCGGTAGGTTCCAGAGAGCAAGATAAAAAAGCAGGCGCTGTCGGTGGTATCCGGCCAAGCTCACTGCCAACCAAAACAGCAACTTGCGCTAACAAAGCGGTGAAGCCGACAGCAAAAACGCTGCGCGTTTTTCCTGCGGCTTACCGCTAGCCGTTAGCGCCTAGATCGAATCGTAACGTGCGTCCGGCAAAGCCGGAAGGAAGACGATGGACGTATTGAGATTAATCATAATATTTGCCGTGCTTGGAGCAGGCGTCATCGCGTACCACTTCGCCTCCTGCGCATGCGAAGAACGGTTTGGGCTGAGGCCAGTAACAAAAACAACGATGCTCGTTGCTATTGCGGCGGCTCTACTAGTCGTATTCGGAGGCGCGTGGCGACAGGAACTAATAACCAAAGGCGGGGACGTTCTCAACGGCACGCTGCTTATGACCGCGGGCGTCGGACTTGCGCTTGGCGTCGCGGTTCGCAACTTCATACGATTTCGAGTCGTATTTGGAAGCGTCGCTACGGTACTTCATATCGTACTCATCCCTATCGGCGTTGTTGGCTTGTTCGTGTACATGTTTCTTGGGATTCTAGCCTCGGCGCCGGACCGGAACCGACGCTAACCAGGAGCTCGAGCCGACGTGGGGACACGCGGCTCAGCTCTCGCGTTAGCGCGAGAAAGGGGCATCACAGCAGCCGCTCAAGGCCGCGGCGGTCGAAACAGCCCAACCTGCATCGGTGCAACGGTCGGGGCGGATGATAGTCCAAGCATTTTGGGTTTTCCCGGCCCAGCGGTTGGCGCTCCAGGCGCCCTCCTCCGAGCCCGGGCCGCCGATGAACGAGGAGCACGGAGAGTCGGCTTTCTGTTTGGGGAAATGCTCAGCGCCCGTTGGTGGCCCGAACCCGCCACCCTGACAAAGAAGCGAACGGAACCCGCTCTGGCGAAGGCCTGCCCACTGCGGTAGGTTCCAGAGAACAAACGAAACAATGGGCACGGTCGGTGGCAACCGGCAAGCTCACAGCCAAAAACAACAATTTGCGCTAACAAAGCGGTGAAGCCGACGGCAAAACGCTGCGCGTTTTCCCGCGGCTTACCGCTAGCCGTTAGCGCGAGAAAGGGGTATCACGGCAGCCGCTCAGGCCTCGGCGGTCGATAAGGCGCAGCCTGTGTCGGTGAAGCGATCGGAGCGGATGATCTTCCAGGCACTGCGGGCTTTCCAAGCTCGGCGGTAGCGATCCAAGCGCCCTCCTCCGAGCCTAGGCCGGCGTTGAACGAAGAACACGGAGGATCGGTGTTCTGTTCGGGGAAATGCTCAGCGCCCCTTGGTGCCCTGAACACCGCCGCTGAAGAAGAAAGAAAACGGAACCGGCGCTGGCGAAGCTCAGCCCGCTGCGGTAGGTTCCAAAGAACAAGATAAAACAGTGGGCACCGTCGGTGGCAACCGGCCAAGCTCACAGCCAAAAACAACAACTTGCGCTAACAAAGCGGTGAAGCCGACGGCAAAACGCTGCGCGTTTTCCCGCGGCTTACCGCTAGCCGTTGGGCGCACCAAAGGAGAGGCTGAGTGGATAGCGGTCAGCTCGTCAGAACATTTTGCGAAGCGGCGGCACTCGCTGGCGTTTCGGTGTCACCGGAGGCCATCACAATCGATGACCGCCCTGCCCCGCATGAGCCACCGCGTGGCCTCCCCGCAGGAAAGATGGCGGTGTACACATTCTTCCTGAGCGGTAGCTGCCTCAAGGTCGGCAAGGTCGGCTCCAAGAGCAATGCCAGGTACGTGAGCCAGCATTATCTGCCCAACAGTTCGAGCAGCAATCTGGCGCGCTCGCTAATGCGTCACGCCGACGAATTCCATATCGAAGACTTGGAAGCAGACGAAGTCGGGCGTTGGATAAAGGAAAACACCGACCGTGTTAACTTTCTTCTAGATGAAGCGGCTGGCATCCCGGTTCTCAATCTCCTTGAGGCGTTCCTCCAATGCGCTTTGCGTCCGAGGTTTGAAGGGTTTCCCAGCCAAAGCAGCGCCCAACAAGGCGCTGGAGCCGACGGCCCCTTCAGGGCCGCGGCTCAGCTTTAACGTTAGCGCGAGAAAAGGGCATCACAGCAGCCGCTCAGGCCAAGGCCGTCGAAAAGGCGCAGCCTGCGTCGGTGAAGCGGTCGAGGCGGATAATATTCCAAGCAGTCTGGGCTTTCCCGGCGCAGCGGTTGGCACTCCAGGCGCCCTCCTCCGAGCCCGGGCCGCCGATGAACGAGGAGCACGGAGAGTCGGCTTTCTGTTTGGGGAAATGCTCAGCGCCCCTTGGTGGCCTGAACCCGCCACCCTGACAAAGAAGCGAACGGAACCCGCGCTGGCGATGCCCGGCCCGCTGAGGTAGGTTCCAGAGAACAAAAATGAAACAGTGGGCCCGGTCGGTGGCAACCGGCCACGCTCACTGCCAACGAAAACAACACATTGCGCTAACAAAGCGGTGAAGCCGACAGCAAAAACGCTGCGCGTTTTTCCTGCGGCTTACCGCTAGCCGTTCGGCTGCAAACGTCCTTCAATGCCCAAACAACCCCCTTACAATGCCTCGACAACAGCTTGCCAACTCCTCCTTAACGGGTTACTGTTCGCTCTACAAAGCGAAGAGGAGAGTCGCATGACAAAGATTTCAGCCGCAGAATTTGAAGCAAAGGTACTGGCAAAGGAAGAGGTGGTTATTAAGATTAGAGCCCCTTCAGGCGCAAAAGTGGACGACTACCATTACGAGCGGAAGGCTGCCGGCAACCAATCAACAACGAACTGGCTGGAAGGCCGTGTTAGGCCTCTAGTGAACGGATATGAGGTGGAAGTCATTGGCGGTGACTATGCCACACCCCATGGGCGCACCAAGCTTGAGACACTGAGATCCAGCTACGAGAAATAAAGACGTGCATTTTGCCTGTCAGCTTCCCGACGAGCAGAGCCGAACAAGTCGCTGGAGCCGACGCAGCTGACGCTGCGCGGCTCAGCTTCAACGTTAGCGCGAGAAATGGGGCATCACAGTAGCCGCGGAAACCTTCGCGGTTGAAGCGGCAAAGCCGGCGCTGGTGAAGGCGTGGCGCAGCGGATCGCGGAAACAACCCAAGTTTTTCCGGCCCGCCAGTAGGCGCTGCTCGCGCAGTACTCCGAGGGTGGGCCGCAGAAGAAAGAAGAACACGGACGGTCGGGGTTCTGTCCGTGCAAATGCTCAGCACCCATAGTGCCCCGGACACGCCGCCCTGATAAAAGAGCGAACGGAGCCAGCGCTGGCGAAGCGCGGCGCGCTGCGGTAGGTTCCAGAGAACAAGATAAAACAGCAGGCGTTGCCGGTTGCGTAAGCTCCCCCATCCGGGAGACAGGTCGAAACTAGAACCTTCTGGCAGACTACGCCCAGGAGGTTCACATGAGAAAGTCCCGATTCACCGAGACGCAGATCGTCGCGATCCTGAAGGAG
>NZ_WHIW01000028.1 GCF_009295635.1 Alkalilimnicola sp. S0819
GCCCAAACGAGGCGGATACGGGGCAGAAAGACGCTGAAACGCCGTTTTGACGGCCGAAATAGGTCGAGGCGGTCATTTTTCGAACAATTGATGCTGTGGCGCTGGTTTGTTCAGCGTTTCCTTAAGAGTCCGAACTTCCGGAAAATTAGCAACCTTTTCTGTGAACCAGAATGAATAGCCAATCAATGTATCCTGATTGATGGTTAGATTCACACGCACACTGTCTTTATCCCGAGGATCTTCTGACGCCTCTTTCAAGTAACCAACCCACCTTACCCTAATGCCACTAAAATTCTTGGCCGTTTGTTCTTTTTGGAAAGGCGGAGCAGAGTTGATGGAATCGACTATTTCATTAACTTTTATCTTGGACAGGTTTGAGGTCGGGGTTGCCACTTGATGCTCGCATGCACGGGATTTTAATTGTCCTCTGTTTGTCGTCTTATGAGGCAGCTCTATTGCAGTTGTTTCAGGTGCTCCTTTTCTGCCGAAATACTTCGCGTGGTTCTTTCGCTCATGGAGCCACCAACCAATCACCACTGCCGCGACTGTAGCAACGCTCACGATTACTGCTGAAATAATTTGTGGGTCCATAGCCGTGCTCTTGATTGCCTAACGGCTAGCGGTAAGCCGCGACGAAAACGCGCAGCGTTTTTGGCGTCGGCTTGACCGCATGGTTAGCGGCCGCTTGCTCCACACGAAGTGGTGCCACTGAAGTTTCAGCCTGCCCGGTTGAGCGGAGGAAGTTCGCCAAACTGCGCATAATATTCCTGTAAGGCTTGCCGCTCTGCCTCGCGAGGTGAGTCCGTGCCGACAAAGGACACTACCAGCCGCTCGTATGGGAACGCAGAGGCGATATTCTCATGCTGTTTGTGCCTGGCACCGCACTCGTGACCTCGAGAGACATGCTGGGGTGAAAGGCTTTTCTTGAGCTGGATCACCCGGTCGACGTAAGAGGCAGCCATGCCAATGTAAAGGATGCCCTTGGAATCTACTCCTAGGAGCCGCGAAACTGGCACTGGTTGATTGGAATCATCTTCACGAAGGCATGAAATTGTGTACATCCCACCCGACTCTCCGAACGTAGCGTGGATGCGATCCCAAAAATCGGATGCCGCGATTCGTGCCTGCACTGAGGGTCCTCTTTCCGCTAACGGCTAGCGGTAAGCCGCAGGAAAAACGCGCAGCGTTTTTGCTGTCGGCTTGACCGCCTTGTTAGCGCAAATTGTTGTTTTGGCTGGCAGTGAGCGTGGCCGGATGCCACCGGCGACGCCTGCTTTTTCGTCTTGTTCTCTGGAACCTACCGAAGCGTGCCGAGCTTTACCAGCGCCGGTTCCTTTTGCTCTTTCATCAGGGCGACGTGATCGGGCCGCCAACGGGCGCTGAGCATTTCCCCACAACAGAACACCAGCTCTCCGTGTTCGTTGTTCATCGGTGGTTTGGGCTCCGAGGAGGGCGCCTGGAGCACATGGCGCTAGGCCGGGAAAACCCAGAATGCTTGAAAAATCATTCGCCCCGAACGCTTCACCGACGCAGGCTGTGCGGTTTCGATCGCCGACGTCTGAGCGGCTGCTGTGATGCCCCTTTCTTGCGCTAACGGCTAGCGGTAAGCCGCAGCGAAAACGCGCAGCGTTTTTGCTGTCGGCTTCACCGCGTGGTTAGGCTTTTGTTTTTGTTGCACTTCACAGTGGATTTCACGCGTTAGGTGCCAACTGGCACGTAAGAGAACATAAAGTATGCGCACACGGGCCACCCAGCAAAACCGGCCAAGCTTAACGTAAGCTTGCCGGCAACTCGTTCCACGAAGAAGCCGAAGAACGTTGCGACCAGGCCGATGACGAAGATAACTATTGGCGCCCACCAAACAACATTCCAGCCGTAGTAGATGAGGTACGCGAAGCCAGCAAGCATGCCCAAGAAAGCCGAAAGACCAAGAAGTAGACCGAAAACCTCGCTCCCGCCACGGAAGTTTTTGAGGTGAAGCTGCTGATAGAACACAAAGATGCCGAACGCGCAGTAGAACGCAATAGATGGCCAGGACAGTGATGACATGTGTTCCCTCTGTGCCTCACTGGCACCTAACGCCGGGATTAGGCTCGTGGTGCTTGCGCCTCACAGCCCACCCATCTTGATAGCTGTAGCAACAGGGCGCGACAGATCGAAATAAAACCTATGCTCGACACCGTCCTGTGCAGTGACGCAGATCATTTTTAGAGGCTTGTCAGGGTTGTCCTGAGGACCCAGCGTGAACTCGATTCCGCGCTCGAAGCCTGGCCCGCATCTCTCCGCAATGAACCTGTCGATGAGTGCATGAGCCATCCCCATGCTCGCACAGTTAATTATTGCCGGAGACTGATCGGATAGCCCATCACCCCCATAAATAGGTGGTTTGTCGTCTAGTGAGTTGCTGTTGCGGCCGAACAAACGCGAGATGATGCCCATGCTTTCTGTCCCCTGTATGCCTAACCAGGCGGCTCACCGCCTGGTTAGGCCGTTTATTACTGGTTTCCGGCCTTTAATGCTCATGACCCTAACCAGCCGTCGGACGCCGCTTCAATCCTTCCACTTAGATTGAATGACGATGCTGAGCGCCATCTGGGTGAACACAGCCTGCATCCTGTCAAAGTGCGCAGCATGCTCCGAAAGCGGCCTCCTCATGTCAGCGCCGGAAATGCACTGAAACATGCCAAATCGATCTCTCCATTGAAAGAAGTAGTGAGCTTCGATGGACCGGAGGGACATGCCAGCTGATTGCGTCTCGCGCATTGCGCGGATACGCGCTGCGGGCTGACCATCAATTTTGGTCAGAGTGCCATCGATATATCGGGAACCGCCCGGAAGAAGATTGGGAAGGGACTGTTCGCTGAATAGGTCCGCCATGTCTGCCTCGCTCGGGACGACGGGGAGCGCCTTAACCAGAAAGGTGCACACTTCCAGTCCGCCGCCGTGCTCGCTGACAAATTTCTGGACGACGTTTGGTCTTTCTCCTTCCTTTGCTTGCCAGCTTGGTGGGTATTGAAGGGTTACTTCTAGCCCCTTGGCTTTCGGATGGCCGGCGGTGTCATACTTGCTGGCAGTACCGTCAGTGAAGCTTCTGACATCTGCAGCTAGATCGCTTTCGCTACGCGCCAACACCGACACGGAGAATGTGATGGCGAGGGCCACGAGCAGTGTTCGTAGAGTCATTGTCCTTCCTAAGCCTAACGGCTAGCGGTAAGCCGCAGCGAAAACGCGCAGCGTTTTTGCTGTCGGCTTCACCGCGTGGTTAGGCTCTTGTTTTTGTTGAACTTCAACCTTTGAGCGTTTCCTGCGCCTAGCCGGCGACCTCACCGAAGATCCAAGCTCATATGGTGGGAGCTAAGCACAAAACCTTTGTTGAGGTACAACCGATGCGCGTCATGGCGCTGGTGGCCTGTGTCCAGGTGGACGGCCGAACACCCCAGCCGCTGGCCCTCCGAGATCAGCCAATCTAGCAGGGCACCACCGAGCCCGGCGCGCTTTCTCTGCGGATGGGTGGCCAGATCATCAATGTATAGGACCCGGCCCCAAGCGAGGAAGGTGGCCACACGGAAGCCAGCGACCGCGACAGTTTCTTGGCCATCCTCGATGAAAGCGATTCTGTAGCCTTCAACCACCTGTTCGCGGACCTGATCAAGGAATTGGGTCTTGCTGAGATGGGGGCGCAGGGCGGCGAAGACTTCATACGCCGCTTCGAGGGCCTGAGAATCTTCCGTGTTCAGTTGCTTTATCTGATGGTTCATCGATTTCCTGCGGGGTGTCCTTCCCAGCCTAACGTGCTGCTAAGCCGCGCCGAAGACGCGCAGCGTTTTTGGCGTCGGCTTGAGCAGCGGGTTAGAACGGTGGAGTTACGCCGAGCGTGGCGCGTGGCCACCAGTTCTTCTTGTTCTTTTCCTTCACCGAGGGCGCCGAGCTTGGAGCGCCCGGCAGCACTTTCGGTGAAGCGCGTACCTAAAGAGACTACCAGCCGAGGACGCATCTGTCGGCTTTGGCTATGGCCACCGGCCCCGGACGTTTCAACCGTGGCCGTGCCCAGGCGCCTGCTATAACCACCGCTGGAAGGTGGCGTGCTTTATCCGATGCTGGGGCAGGGCACCAGGCTGGCTGGCTCAGCCAACAAAACCGCGAAATCCACGGTTCCGGACCACCCTAACGGCTAGCGGTAAGCCGCGGTGAAAACGCGCAGCGTTTTTGCCGTCGGCTTCACCGCTTTGTTAGGCTCTTGTTTTCGTTGCATTTATTAGTGGTGTGCGTGGCGGTTCCGTCATCTGCGTTGTGACTGAAGTACGCCGCACTCATCGGCTTCACGGCGGTGCAGAATTGCCTGCTTCATTCCCTCAGCTTCAGTTCTTGACCTGACACCGCTGCGCAAAAGCCCCGACGAAACCACTACGTGCGTGATGGCACGGAAGATCAGCTCACGCCCCGCCACAACCTCGATTCTCTCGCCGATGTTTTGCTCTGTGAAGGCCTCGAACTCTGCGGTCGCCTTCCGAGTTAACTGCACGCGAACCGTGGTTCCTTGGGTCTCTTCAACGAGCACCACCTTCTCAACGTTTTCGGAGCACAGTCCATAGGCTAGGGAAGGCGATCGCTCTGTAGCCAATACGTGTAATGGCGCTACCAAGACGGCGAGCAGCAATGACGGAATTCTGATGCCTCGTCTCCCGAAGTTTCTCGCCTAACGTGCGGTTAAGCCGCGACGAAGTCGTCGGCTTGAACCGCGGGTTAGAACCGGTGGGGTTCCGCAAGCTGAGTGCGGGCCACCGACCCTCCTTGTTCTTTTCCTTCACCGAGGGCGCCGGGGTGTCAGCGCCCAGCAGAACCTTTGGTGAAGCGCGTACCCAATCAGACTACCAGCGGCGGACGGACCTGACGATTTTTGCTGCGGCTACTGGTTGAGACGGCTCAACGGCGGCCGTGCCCAGGCACTGGCTAAAACCACCGCTGAAAGGTGGCGTGCTTTTCCCGACGCCAGGGCAGGGCACCTTGCTGGCTGGTTCAGCCAACAACACTGAGGAATCCACGGTTCCGGACCACCCTAACGTGCGGTTAAGCCGCGACGAAGTCGTCGGCTTGAACCGCGGGTTAGAACCGGTGGGGTAACGCGAAGCTCAGCGCGGGCCACCGATCCTTCTTGTTCTTGTCTCCTTCACCGAAC
>NZ_WHIW01000029.1 GCF_009295635.1 Alkalilimnicola sp. S0819
CTCCTTCAGGATCGCGACGATCTGCGTCTCGGTGAATCGGGACTTTCTCATGTGAACCTCCTGGGCGTAGTCTGCCAGAAGGTTCTAGTTTCGACCTGTCTCCCGGATGGGGGAGCTTACGGTTTGACCGATGGGCACTGCAGGCGCGGATTTCATGAAGGCCAGGGCCATAAAGACCCAACGACAGGCCGAATATACGACCGCAACCACTCTCTGAGCCTAAGACGAAGAAAACTCAGTGCTGCTCACTTGCGGGAGGAGTCCATATATGTGGTTAGGCTCTTGGTCTTCTCCCGCTCGCACCCTCGGCTCATAGGCTTGCCAGAAGCTTTCTGTAGATGCGAAGCCGGCATTCCTCGGCTCGGCAGGAATCGAATTGGGCGACCAAGCCAAACAAATACAGTCTCTCGTTCATTGTCATCCCGCCGATACCCCCGATGGCATCTCCGCAGAACGCAGCCCACATTCTGTAGACCTTCTTCTGGACCTCGCTGGTCTCTACCCAGGTGTGACCGATGTATTTCTCGATTTGTGACCGCAGGTCTTCGACAGTCGCCTCGGTGCGCTTCCAATTTTCGAGCTTCTCGGCAAGCCGCTGCACCACAGGCTCAGGAGAGGCGGCCCTAATTCCTTGGGCAAGCTCATCAATGGTCATGGCTCGCATCTCTTTCGACGCCTAACGGCTAGCCATGAGCCGCGCGGCGTAAGCCGCGTCGCGCTCCATGGCTTTGTTAGACGCTATGCTGCGGCGGTGCTGAAAGTTTCTGAACCTGCAGATCTGGATGCAGCTGCTCCGCCTGCCAAAGATCATACATTGCCTGCTGGTTCAGCCAGCTCTCGGCCGATGTGCCGAAGGCTTTAGACAGCCGTAGTGCCATTTCCGGACTGATGCCGGCGCGGCCGTTAAGGATACTGGACAAGGTTTTGCGGCTGACCCCCAACGCTTTGGAGGCCTCGGTGACGCTAAGACCCATGGGTTCCAGGCAAAGCCCCTTGAGGGTTTCGCCTGGATGGGGAGGGTTATGCATCCGCATAGTTTTACCTCAATGATAATCTTCGTAGTTGACCACATAGGCGTCACCGCCTTCGAAGACAAAGGTGACACGCCAGTTCCCGCTGACCTTCACGGACCATGTGTCCTTCCGCTCGCCAGATAGCGAGTGCAAAAACAAGCCTGGGAGGTTCATATCTTCGGGTGTAGAGGCCGCGTGCAGCCGAGCAAGAATCAGGCGTAGCCGCTCGGCGTGCTTGGCCTGGATGCCTGCCTTGCTTCCACGGAGGAAGAAGCGCTCCAGTCCTTTGTGGCGGAACCCCTTTATCATGGACCGAGTGTAACCTGAGGCGTAACGGGTGACAACCGTCTAACGAGGCTGTAGAAAATCCCGCTTTCGGCCGAGCTGTCGCAGGGCGCTGGCCGGTGCGCAGCGCCGGCTTCCCGGCCGAGTGGAACAGCCTCTTTTTTTCTTCCTGGGCCCAGTTTGGCTCAAACTGCCCCAAACGCCCACCTTTTCGGCCTTATAGGGCGGGCTCAGGCCTTGCTGTGCGTCCTTCTCGGGCGTTTACGCCGCGACCCCGTGGTGCGCGAGCTTCTCAATGTTGTGCATCAGGCAATAAAGCTTCCATTGCCCGTCGACCTTCGTTTGGCCGCGCAGCGTAAAGCGATCCAGGCGCTTATTGCCTCGGATGTTACCGAATACCGGCTCGACGGTGGCAAAGCGGCGGGTGATCATCCGCCGCCCCTCGGGGCTTTCGATGCGGGCACGCATCCGGTCACTGGGACTTTCGGACGCGGGCGCCTTGCGATGAAAGAAGGCGACTTGGCGCACTCGGGTCTTCTCCGGCTTGCGTAGGCACTGCGCGCGCAGCGGGCAGGGCCCGCAGTCGCGCACCGTGCCCTTGAATCGACTGCTCTCGTAGCCGTCGCGGATCATGTCCGCGCCACTGCGGTAGAGTGATTTCCCGGCTGGGCAACGGCAGGTCTGTGTGTTCGGGTCGTAGGCGAAGTCCTGGGGTCCGAAGAGTTTGGGATTGTCCTTTTTCGGGCTCTTGTCGTGCAGTGGATTGCCTTTGGCCTTGTGTCGGTCCTGGTCCTTGTACCGCTCATCGCGCTTGCGATAACCAGCATCCGGCAGATAGGCCTCCACGCCTTGCTCGGCGAGGGCCTTGAGGTTGGCCTTGCTGTGGTAGCCGGCATCGGCGGTGATGATGGTCGTGGGGCCGCGGTAGGGGAGGATGGCATCGATCACCGGCGCGAGCAGTTCCTGCTCGGAGCCGGTGCCGTGGGCCTGGGCGTCGACGATGATCTGTGCGCGCTCATCGACCGTGGCCACGCCCGTATAGCCCTGGATCACGCCCTTGCTGGTGGCCATCTTGGCGGAGTCGTTGTCGGTGCGGTTGGACTTTCGGATGCCCCCGCGCGCGCCTTTTCGGTCCTCGGGGTTATCGACGAGCCATGCGCGCAGCTGCGCGGCCTCCCGCTGCAGCCGACTCAGAGCGCGTGCCTCGCGCTCGGCCTCCGAGCGATCGGCGGGGGCGGCGTCGGCCTGGCGATGCCCATCGAGCATGGCCTTGGCCGCCGCCTCCATTTTCCGAGCCTGGCGCTCGAAGTCGGCGCGGGTGCCGCTTTTGGCCTTGCTCGCGTTGGCGGGGAGTTTGACGCCGTCGATGGCGAACATCTCGCGACCAATCAGTCCTTGGCGGTCGCAGATCGTGAGCACCTGGGCGAAGAGCTTGGCGGCCAGGTCGCCCATCTCGCTGATGAAGGCGGCGATGGTGGTGAAGTGCGGCTGCGCATCCCCCGAGACGGCCATGAACAGCACGCTCTCGCGGCAAGCGGCCTCGATGCGCCGGCTACTGCGCAGGCCGCGGCTGTAGGCGAGCAGCACGATTTTCAGCAGCACGGCGGGGGCAAAGGCGCTCGCGCCGCAGGCATCATTGCGGTAGCGCGCCTCAAAGGCGCTGAGATCCAGCTCGTGGTCGACCAGGTAGCAAAGGGCGTGCTCGAAGGTGCCGGGGCTGATCTGCTGGTCGAGGTCGACCGGCAGCATTTTCAGTCCCTTGTGGATCGGCTTGAAGCGCGGCATCCCATCCCCCGAGAGCCATTTCTTGTTGGCCTCGATTATACCGGGTCGACGGGGTGGGAGCAGCGGGTGGCGGGAGTTTTTCTACAGCCTCAACGCCGCCGCTGAGCCGCGCGCGTTAGCGCGTCGGCTCCAGCGGCTTGTTATGAAGCGCCTCGGCATACTCGCGAATATATCGCTTCATCAGCTGGCCCCAATGCTCGAAGACGTAGCCGTCATACACGCCGAAGAAACTTCGGCCGTCGCTGGTGTACCCCTGACGGGTCATCGCGACTTTATACTCGTTGCGGCGCTGCCGCTCTTGACCCATAGAATGAGCCGTGGTCATGCAGTGCATCAAGAAGTGGACCTGATCACTGGGAAGTATTCGGAGTAAGCCAAATCCCTGTGAACGTGCGTAATTGAGGGCGGAGCTCTGAAAAGAGTTTGTGCTTGCGAACAGTCCTTTTACGTTAACACCACCGATCTGGGCGAGCTTCGCCCTGAACTCTTCAAGCTCATCTACAGCTATGGGCCGCGAATAGTCTTTGCATTCGCACACCCACAGCATGGACCACCTCTCTGCGCCTGGCATCCACAGTTCAAGTGAAACATCTGTGATGATGTCTGCGTCACGATCCCTAGAATAATAGGCCTTCTTTTGAAACAGTTTACAGGATTCGGGATTGAGACCCAGGCTGCCGCCATCAAGCAGGCGTTTTATATTCGCGTAGATGTCGGGTCCCGGGTGATTCCTGATTTCTTTGACGAATAGGTCCGGTCGCCGTTTTTGCCATTCCCGCATGGCCTGTATGGGTGCTTTATGCCCCAGCGCCTTCTGCGGGATGTGGTGATT
>NZ_WHIW01000030.1 GCF_009295635.1 Alkalilimnicola sp. S0819
AAAAGGGGCGGATCGGGGCCGAAATGGCGTAAAAACACCGTATTCAGGGCCAAAAACGGCCCGAGCGGTCATGTTTTGAGCAATTTGTGCTGGATCGCTGATTTGATCAGCGCTTCCTTAGACCTACCACTGAACAGACGCCCGAGAGGAACACCATTTGAGGCACCGCGCTGAGCAAAGCATCCCAGAAATTTTGGTTGGGCTCATGCTCGGGTTGTCCTTTTGGGTACTGATTTTTTGGGCGGGCCACCACGCGATTTTCACCGAAACGTACTATCTCGTCTTAAGCCAAAGCCACGCTGAGCTCCCACAGCACCTGCGGGCCAGCGACGCTCAGCCCCTTGATGAATGTTTGGATACCGTAGATTATTTCAAAAATATTGGGGCCGATTCCATGTGGTGCGAACGGGTTCCAACATGGCTCCACTGGCTGAACGTGTTGAGAGCTCTTGCATATCAAGGCGGCCTATTTTTTGAAAGCATTTAGCTTGGCGGCCACGCACCGCGTGGCGCTACCCGACCCTTCTAACACGCAGCTGAAGCCGACAGCGAAAACGCCAGGCGTTTTCGCTGCGGCTTAGCAGCCCGTTAGGCACGGTGGAAGGCGCCTCATGAACCCCCTGTGGTTTTTATCGATTTTTGTTGTTTTTGGCTTGGCCCACGTGGTCACTCTTGTCCGTCTGAAGGGACAAAAACAAAACTCGCGCGTTTACCGCCAGCTGCGGCTCTCAAGATGGATACTCGCCTTACTGTTGGCGACAGGTGTATTTCTCGGCCTGCTGGTGTCTTCAGCTGCCTTTCCAAGTGCCACGGGCGTACAAGCCTTTCTTTTGTTCGTAGCCGCTGCTGTATGCGGGCCACTGGCTTTGCTAGGGGTTGCTTGGTTCCGGGTTGTAGGCGTCCAGGAATTGGCCCAGAGTTCCCTGAGCAGGCGGAAGAAGAAGAAAACGCCACGGAAGAAGTAGAATCATCAAGAGCCTAACAAAGCCATGGAGCGCGACGCGGCTGACGCCGCGCGGCTCATGGCTAGCCGTTAGGGTGGGCCGGAACCGTGGATATCAGGGTACGGCTGTAGGGATCGGCCAGCTTACCGCCCTGCCCCAGCGCCGGATAAAGCACGCCACCTTTCAGCGGTGGCACTAGCAAGCGCCAGGGCACGGCCGCCGTTGAGCCGTCTGGATCATTGGCCACAATAACCACCATCAGGCCTGTCCAACTTTGGTAGTCTGCTTGGATACGCGCTTTACCAGAGGTTTTGCCGAACTCTTCAAGCTCGGCGCCCTCAGCGAAGCAAAAGAAGAACAGCAAGAACCGGTGGCCACGCGCCAAGCTTGCAAGCGCCCCACCGTTTCTAACACGCAGCTCAAGCCGACGCAGTTGACGCTGCGCGGCTTAGCAGCCCGTTAGGGTGGGCCGGAACCGTGGATATCGGTGGTTGGCTGTAGGAATTATCGAACTTGCCGCCCTGCCCCGGCGTCGCATAAAGCACGCCACCTTCCGGGCGTGGCACTAAGCGAGCGCCTGGGCACGGCCGCGGTTGAGCCGTCTGAACCAGTGGCCAAAATGACCGTCGCCAGGCTTGTCCATGTTGGGTAGTCTGTTTGGGTACGCGCTTCACCAAAGGTTCTGCCGCAGCCTTCAAGCTCGGCGCCTTCGGCGAAGCAAATGAAGAAGAACAAGGACCGGTGGCCACGCGCCAAGCACGGTAGCGCCCCACCATTCTAACACGCCGCTCAAGCCGACGCGGCTACGCCGCGCGGCTTAGCAGCCCGTTAGCGCCTGAAGGCGGAGGTGTGCGCGGTCATCGAGGAAGGTCGCGATCCAGATGTTCGGCCAACCAAGTCTTGATCAGGGACTGATAAGGGACGTCTCGCCGGTGCGCTTCAACCTTGATGCGCTCCAGTACGCTCACAGGAAGCCGCAACGAAATCGTTTTAGTCGTCGGCTTGAGGTTCGGGAACCGCGCAGGCTGGGCCTTGCTCCAGTCCACGTAGTCACTGGAGTCATGACTTTCCCAAAAGGCGCGTTCCTCGGCCTCGGTCTTGAACTCAGGGGGCGTCTTGCGCTGCTTGCTCATAAGTGGCCCTCTCCTTGCGGTGCATGTCTCGCGCCGAGATAACCCGGATCAGGGTTCCGGCCGAGCGCAGCGTGAAGGTAATGTGCAGTTGCCGGCCCAGGTCAGTAACTCCAAGGGCATGGTAGCGCTGCTCGTCCTGGCTGTGCTTGGGGTCGGGCACCAAGAGCAGCGGTTCGTTGAAGAATGTCTGCTCGGCCTCAGCCTGCGCCACGCCGTGTTTGTCGGCGCTCTTGCGGGCGTTGCCTTCGTCCCAGTCGAAGCCAGTGGCTCTGGTCCAGTCGATCATGCTGCGTATATTATGAGCATATACACGAAAGAGGAAGAGCGCTAACAAGGCGGTGAAGCCGACAGCAAAAACGCTGCGCGTTTTTCCTGCGGCTTACCGCTAGCCGTTAGACGGCGGGCTCTGCATGTTCGGCTCTAGCGCGCTGTGCCGGCACATGAAGATGCCGTAGTTCCTTTCGCCGTTTGTCGTCGGCTAGGCTGAGCGGTAGATGAACGCGTTCTCGCGTCCTTCAGGCGCTGGAGCGGGAAGAAAAGAAGTCAGCGCCGCAGTCCTTTCCAGCCGATGGTCTCGGTCATGGTCGCGGCGTCAGTGGAACGTCAACCTTCGGTAGTTCTACGACAGCTCCGTCGGTTCGTCCGCGAAAGGTGCTCCAGGCTTGGCGGCTGTCGGTGGGCTTCCGTGCCTTCAAGCGGTGGATGCCGCTCGGCAGGCGGCCCAGTCAGAGGTCGGCTAACAACAGCGGGTGGCTCGCCAGGCGCGGCAGTGGCGTCCGGGGCCGCCTTTCTAACAAGGCGCTCCAGCCGACGCTAAAAAGCAGCGCGGCTGAGCTTCCTCGTTAGCGGGTGCAGGCCCAAGGGGAGAAAGTTAGGGTTCGCGATCTCGGTGGCCAGAACGTCGATCCGTGCCAGTCTCAAAGAAGGTCGCAGCCAAACGCATCAGGAACGGCTCGGGCAGTGCCACAAAGGGTGGCTCTTTCCGCCCTCGGTCCATTCTGTGAAGGCGCGCCCTCACTGGGAACAGCCCCGTTGGCGCCCATAGGACGGGCCCCAACACTGTCGTGGTTCCGCTCATTGGGGTTACGAGCCGACCACCCAGGGGCGTGTTCGGCATGGCGTGGTCCCACGGGTGGTTGCGGCCA
The DNA here is from genome assembly GCF_009295635.1 of Alkalilimnicola sp. S0819. Lineage (NCBI taxonomy): Bacteria > Pseudomonadati > Pseudomonadota > Gammaproteobacteria > Chromatiales > Ectothiorhodospiraceae > Alkalilimnicola > Alkalilimnicola sp. S0819. The sequence goes on from NZ_WHIW01000030.1 coordinate 3,223, forward strand.
CGAATGCCAACGTCCCTGCCCTGCCCGCTGGCACGGCGGTGCCGCATCGGGGTACGTTGGCGCGGCAACGGTAGAGGCCTCGCCCGCCACAAAGAGAAGAACAATCGCAAGCACGATGCCCTGCTCACTGCTGGCAGAAAGCTGCACCGTGCTAACTGTCGGGTCCCTGATGATTCCATCTCCCTCAGGAGTTACCCTCTATGGGTAGCGCGAGAGGTGCTCAGTGAGCTTAGGAGGAATCATCCATGAAGATCCGTCTGCATGCGAACGCTGCCAC
>NZ_WHIW01000031.1 GCF_009295635.1 Alkalilimnicola sp. S0819
GGCACGTTCTTTTTCTCTCGCGGGTGGCACAGTAGCTTGCCTTCCTTCCACTGCCGGTGGAGCACCCTCTGACCCTCGGATTCGTGTTCTCATCCACCGCTAACGGCTAGCGGTAAGCCGCGGGAAAAACGCGCAGCGTTTTTGCCGTCGGCTTGACCGCCTTGTTAGCACGGTGGTGAGCGTGACTACGCCCAGTGAACCACCACGCTGCAATTTCTTTCTTCTTTCACTCCGGCCGGGCAGAACCACTGCCGTGCTGGGGGCCAACTTAACCCGACGCGGCACCGCCGTGCCAGCGGGCAGGGCAGTGAAGGTGGCATTCGCGGCCGCAACCACCCGTGGGACCAGGCTATGCCGAACACGCCCCTGGGTGGTCGGCTCGTAACCCCAATGAGCGGAACCACGACAGTGTTGGGGCCCGCCCTATGGGCGCCAACGGGGCTGTTCCCACTGAGGGCGCGCCTTCACAGAATGGACCGAGGGCGGAAATATCCACCCTTTGTGGCACTGCCCGAGCCGTTCCTGATGCGTTTGGTTGCGACCTTCTTTGAGGTCGGCACGGATCGACATTCTGGCCACCGAGATCGCGAACCCTAATTTTCTCCCCTGGGGCCTGCACCCGCTAACGGCTAGCGGTAAGCCGCGGGAAAAACGCGCAGCGTTTTTGCCGTCGGCTTGACCGCCTTGTTAGCACGGTGGTGAGAGTGGCTACGCCCAGTGCACCACCATGCTGCAATTTCTTTCTTCTTTCATTCCGGCCGGGCAGAACCACTGCCGTGCTGGGGGCCAACTTACCCCGACGCGGCACCGCCGTGCCAGCGGGCAGGGCAGTGACGTTGGCATTCGTGGCCGCAACCACCCGTGGGAGCAGCCGATGCCGAACACGCCCTAGGGTGGTCGGCCCGTAACCCCAATGAGCGGAACCACGACAGTGTTGGGGCCCGCCCTATGGGCGCCAACGGGGCTGTGCCCACTGAGGGCGCGCCTTCACAGAATGGACCGAGGGCGGAAAGAGCCACCCTTTGTGGCACGGCCCGAGCCGTTCCTGATGCGTTTGGCGGCTACCTTCTTTGAGGCCGGCACGGATCGACGTACTGGCCACCGAGATCGCGAACCCTAACTTTCTCCCCTTGGGCCTGCACCCGCTAACGGCTAGCGGTAAGCCGCAGCGAAAACGCGCAGCGTTTTTGCTGTCGGCTTCACTGCTTGGTTAGGCTCTCGTTTTTGTTGCACTTCAAAGTTGAAATCAGCCGGATAATGCTTTCCGGAAACCTATGCTAGGCGTTGAACAGAAGACGTACATACGGACCGACCATAAGCCCAAGTGCAGCTACTAGTACTAAGGCTCGAAGTGATGATTTGCGCTCAGCGAACCGACGCGGTGGATTGATGAGCGTCCCGTAAATCTTCACGAACCCGACGAGGTACGCAAATATGACTGCGGCGAGTCCTATTCCCCATAGTGCCCAGCCGACATTACACCAGAAGATCGCTGCACCAACCCCGAGGCCGAGAAACACTCCGGACCCAATACTTCCTAGCTCGAATGTTCGGCAAGCCGGATAGATCGCCAACCACCGGTAAGCTTGTGAGTCTGGATCGAACCGACGACTTAGGAGAAGGAGGGCCGGCAACGCGAAAAGCACCCAGCTTGCTAGAAAGTGAAAGGTGCGCGGCGCTGAATGCTCCAGCAGTGCGCCGACAGCTTCTTCTTGTAGCGCGGGAGACATTTCCGGCATCAAAGCAGAAACGAATAACGACGGGATTGCAAGATACACCGCAATCTTCGTGTACTGCATGCCAATCGTTGTGAGGCTTAGCGGCAGGGGATTCTCGAACATGGTTTTTGCTGGCGCCTAACGGGCGCGGCTTCACTGCATGGTTAGGTTCTTGTTGTTTTTGTTGCACTTAAGAGTTGAATTCACGAATATTCAATTACCTCTATTGAAACTGGCTTCAAGTCCACGCACAAGCCAGCACCACTAGCACTTATGATTTCGCCTACAACGGCGATCTCACTTCCTCGTTTAAGGAAACGCTGATTTATTCGGGGGCAGCCGTTCCGTCGGTGGCTGTGGCTTGAGACAATGTCGGCCCTCCCCGGTTGAGAGTGAGTACGTGGTCGATGCAGTCGAGCTTCTCTGATCTT
>NZ_WHIW01000032.1 GCF_009295635.1 Alkalilimnicola sp. S0819
GCACGGCAAACTGGCTTAGTTGGCACTGGAAAAGCAATAAACTCAGAAGCCTAACAAAGCGGTGAAGCCGACAGCAAAAACGCTGCGCGTTTTTCCTGCGGCTTACCGCTAGCCGTTAGCGCGAGAAATGGGGCATCACAGTTGCCGCAGAAACCTTCGCGGTTGGAACGGCGAAGCCGGCGCTGGGGGACAGCGGAAGCACCTTGGGTTTTGCCGGCCCGCCAGTAGGCGCTGCTCCCGCCCTACTCCGAGGGTGCGCTGCTGAAGAACGAAGAACACCGAGGGTCGGAGTTCTGTCTGTGCAAATGCTCAGCACTCCTTAGCGGCCCGAACACGGTGCCGTGATAGAAGAGCCAACGAAACCAGCCCTGGCGAAGCACGGCGCGCTGCGGTAGGTTCCAGAGAACAAGATGAGAAAGCAGGCGTTGTCGGTGGCATCCGGCCAGGCCCACTGCCAGTAAAACAACACATTGCGCTAACAAGGCGGTGAAGCCGACGGCAAAAACGCTGCGCGTTTTTCCCGCGGCTTACCGCTAGCCGTTAGGCTTACAGGAGGCCAATTGCATGAGACGAACCCTATTTTTCTTGCTCCTACCGCTCTACGTTCCAGCAGCTCACGCCAGTGTGGAAAAAGAGATTGCGAAATGTGCGGCTGAAAATGGTGACCTTGCTCGGCTTGCCTGCTTCGACGCAATCGCAGAGAAACGAGGTCTCGCAGGGCCTCAAGCGCAACCTACCAATGTATCTGGTACCGGGAAGTGGCAGGTTTCAGCGAAAACGAACCCGGTAGACGATTCAAAAACGGTAACGCTGGTTCTCAAGGCAGATTCTGGCCAATCCAGATGGGGCCGGCCTGTAGCAATTATTGCCAGGTGTCAAAGCAACAAGACAGAGCTGTACATTTCTTGGAATGACTACCTCGGAAGTTCTGCGAGCGTGCTCACACGCATCGGATCAAACAAAGCAATAACAAAAAGCTGGAGCCTCTCTACAGACAGTCAAGCAACATTCCATCCACGCGGCACCATTAGCTTTATCAAGGAAATGATGAGCGCAAACAAACTGGTAGCGCAAGTTACGCCGTATAACGAAAGTCCAGTCACAGCCATCTTTGATACCAGTGGGCTTGAAAACGCAATCAAGCCGCTTAGGGAAACATGCAACTGGTAAGAGCGTGTAAACCTAACAAGTGCTTGCAGCCGACCCGCTTTCCGCTACGCCTTCGGCTTCGCTCCAAGCGGTCGGCTGAAGCACGGCGTTATGCGCCAAGCGTCGGGTCTCCGCGCCCGTTCCGGAGCAATTTGATAGAAGGTGGTTTCTGTGGATGACTTTACGCTTTCAGTATTGGCTTCTATGGCCGCTTCGCTTGTTGTTGCATATCTAACGGCGCGTATCACGATCGGCAAGAGATATGGTGAAGCAACCCAGCGGCTGTTTGTAGCGATCATGCGGTACTACTTTTCATACAAGGCTCTTGTAACCGAAAAGCGTCTTGAGAAGACCGACGATGGCCTAAAGTTTAAGGAGCGCCGTGACCACGACATCTACCTGAGCACATTAAAAGATGTCTATCAGTCTGTTTGCGCAATTTTGGATTCACCGGCGTCGTCGGAGTTATTGGGCAAGAACCTCCAGGTGGCGGCATTGCCAATCACTCTACGCGTAGAGATCTATAACTTCGAACAGTCGTCCTTAATCTCCAATCGAAGTTGCCTCGACAGCATGTTCGAGATAATGGACTTTCTTCTCAAGCAGAGGCCTATTAATAGGCTTCGCGGCCAAAAGATACACAGCGAAGTAGTGGCGATACAAAACGAGATAAACGACTCGCAACTAATCAGATACCTCGGATTCAATCCGAACGCTGGCCTGGGAAGCGCATAACAAGTCGCTGGAGCCGACGTAGCCGCCAAGGCGGCTACGCGGCTCAGCTCCAGCGTTGAGGCTGTAGAAAAACTCCCGCCACCCGCTGCTCCCACCCCGTCGACCCGGTATAATCGAGGCCAACAAGAAATGGCTCTCGGGGGATGGGATGCCGCGCTTCAAGCCGATCCACA
>NZ_WHIW01000033.1 GCF_009295635.1 Alkalilimnicola sp. S0819
GGACCGAGCCGGGACGGCACGTTCTTTTTCTCTCGCGGGTGGCACAGTAGCTTGCCTTCCTTCCACTGCCGGTGGAGCACCCTCTGACCCTCGGATTCGTGTTCTCATCCACCGCTAACGGGCTGCTAAGCCGCGCGGCGTAGCCGCGTCGGCTTGAGCGGCGTGTTAGAACGGTGGGGCACTACCAGGCTTGGCGCGGGGCCACCGGTTCTTGTTCTTCTTCATTTGCTTCAACGAAGGCGCCGAGATCGCAATGCCCGGCAATACCGTTGGTGAAGCGCGTACCCAAACAGACTACCCAACATGGACAAGCCTGGCGACGGTCATTGTGGCCACTGGTTCAGACGGCTCAACGGCGGCCGTGCCCAGGCGTTTGCTAGTGCCACGCCCGGAAGGAAGCCGCTCTTCATTGCCGGTGGGGTAGGGCAGCAAGCAGGCCAATCCCTACAACCAAACCCTGATATCCACGGTTCCGGACCACCCTAACGGCTAGCGGTAAGCCGCGGGAAAAACGCGCAGCGTTTTTGCCGTCGGCTTAACCGCCTTGTTAGCACGCGTGGATTCATAAACTAACCGCAACAAGCCCCTGTGGAAAAAGGGAGGTGACCTGGGATACTGACGACGCTTCTCCTCCGCCAAGAAAAGGAGCGTCGACATGAGGTATCGCCAGGTCACCTCACACCAGAGGTATATGTTGGCTGAATTGCGCAAGCAACAGTTCAGCCGGGCTCAGATGGCACGAGCGCTGGGCTGTCACCGCAGCACCATCAGCCGGGAGCTTGCCCGCAACACCTGCCGCTATGACGGTTGTTACCGCCCCCAGAAGGCCTCCGAGCGGACCAAAGGCCGCCGGGCGCGCTCGCGGCGGGGCCGACGGTTCACCGATCAGCAATGGCGCTTTGTCGAGAGCCTGCTGGCCCTGCAATGGAGCCCGGAGCAAATCGCCGGCCGGCTCAAGGCGATGGGCAAACTCTCGATCAGCTACGAGACCATTTACCGCCACGTCTGGCGGGACAAGGCCCAGGGCGGGCGACTCCACACGCAGTTGCGCGGGGCCCGCAAGCTCAAGCGCAAGCGCTACGGGGCCTACGATAGCCGCGGGCGGCTCGCCGGCAAGCGCCATATTTCCGAGCGCCCCGAGCCGGCCAATGCACGCTCCGAGCCGGGCCATTGGGAAATCGACACGGTGCTGGGGAATGATCCCGGCAAGGATTGTATCGTCACCCTCAACGAGCGGCGCAGCGGGGCGGTCTTGATCGGGAAGCTGCCCCGCAAGACCACGGCCACCATGAATCGTGTGGCTATCAACCTGATCAAGCGCCGGGGGCTGCCGTTCAAGACCATCACCGCGGACAACGGCACGGAGTTTCACGGCTACGCCGAGATCGAAGCGGCGTCTGATGTGCGCTTCTATTTCGCCAACCCGTACCACTCATGGGAGCGGGGCAGTAATGAAAACCTCAATGGCCTGATTCGCCAGTATTTGCCCAAGCGACGGAGCATGTGGTACGTGACTCAAGGTCTGTGCGATGCCATCGCGGACCGGCTCAACACTCGCCCCCGAAAACGTTTCGGCTTTCAAACCCCCTGGGAGCGCCTGTATGAAAACTGATCAATGTTGCACTTCAGAGTTGAAGTTACGCTTGTCTGTCTTCTGCTTTCTCTTGCTCGCTTTCGGCCCGCGTTTTCAGCGCCCGGTTCATCTCTTCAAACCCACGCTTAGTGTCTCGATCCAGGCTGCCGCGGAGCAGGCCGACGAACAGCCCACTAAACCGCTCGCTCTGCTCAAAGCGCACCTTGCCCTCGCCCAGGGGCTCGATGACAAAGCGATGCTCGCCATCAAAGACACCCGGCAACACGAGCCGACCCAGCCACCGAAGCTCGCGCCCCGCCTCCGCAGCGAGCACGACAGGCGAGAAGCGCATGACCTTGCGTAAGCGCTCCACCAACCCCACCTACAGGTCGGCGAAGCGCACCGCTAGACTCTGCGCCTGACGCCAAGGCAGCAATGCGTCGAGATCGGCTTCGGTCGTCGCCGCCGGCAGTCGGGTGA
>NZ_WHIW01000034.1 GCF_009295635.1 Alkalilimnicola sp. S0819
TCGTGAGGTCTGCTGGAGGTATCAGAAGTGCGAATGCTGACATGAGTAACGATAATGGGGGTGAAAAACCCCCACGCCGAAAGCCCCAGGTTTCCTGCGCAACGTTAATCGGCGCAGGGTTAGTCGGCCCCTAAGGCGAGGTCGAAGGACGTAGTCGATGGGAAACAGGTTAATATTCCTGTACTTGGCAGTACTGCGATGAGGGGACGAAGAAGGCTAGGTGATCCGGGTGTTGGTTGTCCCGGTTCAAGCGTGTAGGGAGTGTGCTTAGGCAAATCCGGGCACACAATTCCGAGACGTGACGACGACGCTCCACGGAGCGGAAGTCATTGATGCCATACTTCCTGGAAAAGCCTCTAAGCTTCAGGTACTGCGGAACCGTACCGCAAACCGACACAGGTGGGCAGGGTGAGAATCCTAAGGCGCTTGAGAGAACTCGGGTGAAGGAACTAGGCAAAATAGTACCGTAACTTCGGGAGAAGGTACGCCCCTGGTACGTGAAGGGCCTCGCGCCCGGAGCGGAAGGGGGTTGCAGTGACCAGGTGGCTGCGACTGTTTACTAAAAACACAGCACTGTGCAAACACGTAAGTGGACGTATACGGTGTGACGCCTGCCCGGTGCCGGAAGGTTAAGTGATGGGGTTAGGCTTCGGCCGAAGCTCTTGATCGAAGCCCCGGTAAACGGCGGCCGTAACTATAACGGTCCTAAGGTAGCGAAATTCCTTGTCGGGTAAGTTCCGACCTGCACGAATGGCGTAACGATGGCCACGCTGTCTCCACCCGAGACTCAGTGAAATTGAAATCGCTGTGAAGATGCAGTGTACCCGCGGCTAGACGGAAAGACCCCGTGAACCTTTACTACAGCTTCGCACTGAACTTTGAGGCTGCTTGTGCAGGATAGGTGGGAGGCTTCGAAGCCGGGACGCCAGTCCCGGTGGAGCCATCCTTGAGATACCACCCTGGCAGTCTTGGGGTTCTAACCCAGGTCCGTTATCCGGATCGGAGACAGTGTGTGGCGGGTAGTTTGACTGGGGCGGTCTCCTCCCAAAGAGTAACGGAGGAGCACGAAGGTACCCTCGGTACGGTCGGAAATCGTGCTATGAGTGCAAAGGCATAAGGGTGCTTGACTGTGAGACTGACACGTCGAACAGGTGCGAAAGCAGGTCTTAGTGATCCGGTGGTTCTGTATGGAAGGGCCATCGCTCAACGGATAAAAGGTACTCCGGGGATAACAGGCTGATTCCTCCCAAGAGTCCACATCGACGGAGGAGTTTGGCACCTCGATGTCGGCTCATCACATCCTGGGGCTGTAGCAGGTCCCAAGGGTACGGCTGTTCGCCGTTTAAAGTGGTACGCGAGCTGGGTTTAGAACGTCGTGAGACAGTTCGGTCCCTATCTGCCGTGGGCGTCGGGAATTTGAGGGAAGCTGCTCCTAGTACGAGAGGACCGGAGTGGACGCACCTCTGGTGTTCCGGTTGTCACGCCAGTGGCACTGCCGGGTAGCTATGTGCGGACGGGATAACCGCTGAAAGCATCTAAGCGGGAAGCCCCTCCCAAGATGAGATTCCCCTGGATCCTCGAGATCCCTGAAGGGCCGTCGAAGACTACGACGTTGATAGGCGGGGTGTGGAAGCGCAGCAATGTGTGAAGCTAACCCGTACTAATTGCCCGTGAGGCTTGACCATATAACACCCAAACAGTTTGGGTGCGGTCCCACGAAACAACTGCACATGCCCAACACGACAACTTTCCAATGACCGAACGCGCTCCACAAAGCGCGGCGGTTACACCGGTCCGCCTGGCGACCACAGCGAGTGGGAACCACCCGATCCCATCCCGAACTCGGAAGTGAAACCACTCAGCGCCGATGATAGTGCAGCCTCGCTGTTGTGCGAAAGTAGGTCATCGCCAGGCTCTTAATACCAAAACCCCCGAAGGAAATACCTTCGGGGGTTTTTCTTTGCGCGGGTG
>NZ_WHIW01000035.1 GCF_009295635.1 Alkalilimnicola sp. S0819
TGCAACAACAAGCGAAGCGGCCATAGAAGCCAATACTGAAAGCGTAAAGTCATCCACAGAAACCACCTTCTATCAAATTGCTCCGGAACGGGCGCGGAGACCCGACGCTTGGCGCATAACGGCTAGCGGTATGCCGCAGGAAAAACGCGCAGCGTTTTTGCTGTCGGCTTCACCGCTTTGTTAGCGCAGGTTGTTGTTTAAGTTGGCAGTGAGCCTGGCCGGATACCACCGACAGCGCCTGCTTCTTTATCTTGCTCTCTGGAACCTACCGCAGCGCGCCGTGCTTCGCCAGCGCTGGCTCCGTTCGTTCTTTTATTTTGGCGGCGTGTTCGGGCCGCCAAGGGGCGCTGAGCATTTGCACAGACAGAACCCCAGCCCTCTGAGTTCTTTTCTCTTTTGCGGCCCATTCTCGGAGTAGGGGGCGGGCAGCGCCTACTGGCGGGCCGGCAAAACCCAGGGTGCATCCGCTGTCCCGCGCCTTCACCAGCGCCGGCCTTTCCGTTTTAACCGTGGAGGTTTCTGCGGCAACTGTGTTGCCCCATTTCTCGCGCTAACGGCTAGCGGTAAGCCGCGGGAAAAACGCGCAGCGTTTTTGCTGTCGGCTTCACCGCTTTGTTAGCGCAATGTGTTGTTTTAGTTGGCAGTGAGCCTGGCCGGATACCACCGACAGCGCCTGCTTCTTTATCTTGCTCTCTGGAACCTACCGCAGCGCGCCGTGCTTCGCCAGCGCTGGCTCCGTTCGTTCTTTTATCTGGGCGGCGTGTTCGGGCCACGATGGGGCGCTGAGCATTTGCCCGGACAGAGCCCCAACCCTCTGTGTTCTTCTTCTTCCGCGGCCCATTCTCGGAGTAGGGCGCGAGCAGCGCCTACTGGGGGGCCGGCAGAATCCAGGGTGCTTCCGCTGTCCCGCCTTCACCTGCGCCGGCTTCGCCGTTGCAACCGTGAAGGTTTCTGCGGCTGCTGTGATGCTCCATTTCTCGCGCTAACGGGCTGCTAAGCCGCGCCGCGTCTGCGGCGTCGGCTTCAGCTGCGTGTTAGAACGGTGGGGCGCCTCAAGCTTGGCGCGGGGCCACCGATTCTTGTTGTTCTTCTTTGCTTCGCCGAAGGCGCCGAGCTCGAAGGCTCCGGCCAAACCTCTGGTGAAGCGCGTACCCAAACAGACTACCAAAGCTGGACAGGCCTGATAGCGGTTACTGTGGCCACTGGTCCAGACGGCTCAACGGCGGCCGTGCCCAGGCGCCTGCTATAACCACCGCTGGAAGGTGGCGTGCTTTATCTGTGGCTGGGGCAGGGCGGGAAGCTCGCTGCGCCTACCGAACAAACCCGGAAATCTACGGTTCCGGACCACCCTAACGGCTAGCGGTAAGCCGCGGGAAAAACGCGCAGCGTTTTTGCCGTCGGCTTGACCGCCTTGTTAGCACGGTGGTGAGAATGACTACGCCAAGTGCACCACCATGCAGCAAATTCTTTCTTCTTTCACGCCGGCCGGGCAGAACCCCTGCCGTGCTGGGAGCCAACCTACCCGCAAGCGCCCGCCGGTGCCAGGCCCGTAAGCTCCCCCGTCAAGTAGACACCTCCAAACTAGAACCCATGGCGTAGTGGGTAAAATGTTCGAGCGGTGTGCGTTCGCCCAAGGCGTCGTGCGGCCGCTCCTCGTTGTACTCGATCA
>NZ_WHIW01000037.1 GCF_009295635.1 Alkalilimnicola sp. S0819
GATCGAGTACAACGAGGAGCGGCCGCACGACGCCTTGGGCGAACGCACACCGCTCGAACATTTTACCCACTACGCCATGGGTTCTAGTTTGGAGGTGTCTACTTGACGGGGGAGCTTACGGTTGTGCCCGGCCAGGCTCACTGCCAACTAAAACAACAACCTGCGCTAACAAGGCGGTGAAGCCGACGGCAAAAACGCTGCGCGTTTTTTCCGCGGCTTACCGCTAGCCGTTAGCGCTCACTCCGCCCTTCCCTGAGATATCATATAGTGCTATCATTTTGGCGTGAACAAATCGCACCGCAAGACACTAGCGGAGATATTCTCCGCGCCAACACCCCGCAACCTGGAATGGCGGCGCATCGAGGTGTTGCTGCTGGCCGCAGGGGCCCAGTTGGTTGAAGGACGGGGTTCGCGAGTGCGGTTTGAACTGAACGGTGTCGTCGCCTCCTTCCACCGGCCCCATCCCCAGAAGGAAGCGAAGCCCTACCAGGTACGCGATGCCAAGGAGTTCTTGACCCAAGCGGGTGTTAAGCCATGAACGCAATGAGCTACAAAGGGTATCTGGCCCGAATCGAGTACAGCGACGAAGACGAGTGCTTCGTTGGTCACATCGCGGGCATCCGGGACGTCGTCGGTTTCCACGGGGAATCCGTTGGTGAACTCCGTGCCGCATTCGAGGAAGCCGTTGATGACTACGTGGAGACCTGCGAGCGCCTGAACAAAAAGCCACAGCGGCCTTACTCGGGCAAGGTCATGCTCAGGCTCGAACCGTCTCTTCATGCCAAGGCAGCGATGTCCGCTCAAGCCCAGGGAAAGAGCCTCAACGCTTGGGCACAGGAGGCCCTGCAGAAGGCGGTTTCCGAATAAGCACGCGCTAACCATCGCTTGAAGCCGACGCGGCAAAGCCGCGCGGCTTAAGCGAAACGTTAGCGCGAGAAATGGGGCATCACAGCTGCCGCAGAAAGCCCCGCCGTTGAAACGGCGATGCCGGCGCTGGTGAAGGCGCGGGACAGCGGATGCACCCTGGGTTTTGCCGGCCCACCAGTAGGCGCTGCTCGCGCCCTACTCCGAGGGTGCGCTGCTGAAGAAAGAAGAACACGGAGGGCCGCGGTTCTGTCCGTGCAAATGCTCAGCACCCCTTGGCGGCCCGAATGCGCTGCCCGGATAAAGGAGCGAACGGAACCAGCGCTGGTGAAGCGCGGCGCGCTGCGATAGGTTCCAGAGAACAAGATGAGAAAGCAGGCGCTGTCGGTGGTATCCGGCCAGGCTCACTGCCAACCAAAACAGCAACTTGCGCTAACAAAGCGGTGAAGCCGACAGCAAAAACGCTGCGCGTTTTTCCTGCGGCTTACCGCTAGCCGTTAGGCTGGAGAGAACGAACGCCCCGATGCACCAGTGGACTTGGACCGATGGCTGGCTGTTGATGGCTGTTTTCATGGCGAAGCAAGGAGAGCCCGCTGAGCT
>NZ_WHIW01000038.1 GCF_009295635.1 Alkalilimnicola sp. S0819
CGTAAGCTCCCCCATCCGGGAGACAGGTCGAAACTAGAACCTTCTGGCAGACTACGCCCAGGAGGTTCACATGAGAAAGTCCCGATTCACCGAGACGCAGATCGTCGCGATCCTGAAGGAGGCCGATGCGGGCCTGCCGGTCAACGAGCTGTGCCGCAAACACGGCATCAGCACTGCGACGTACTACAACTGGAAGTCGAAGTACGGCGGCCTGGAGGCGTCCGAGCTCAAGCGCATCAAGGAGCTCGAGGCGGAGAACCAGCGCCTGAAGCAGATGTTTGCGGACCTCTCGCTCGAGAACCGGGCGATGAAGGACCTCATCGACCGAAAGCTCTAGGGCCGTCCGAGAAGCGTGAGGCGGTGCACTTCCTCGTTGAGGAGCATCGCCTGCCCATCACCCGCAGCTGCCGCTGCGTCGGGCTTTCACGGGCGGCCTATTACCGCACGCCGATTGCACCGCAGGTGCGCGATGCGGAGGTCATTGCCGCGCTCCAGGAGCTGGCCGAAAAGCATCCGACGCAGGGGTTCTGGAAGTACCAAAGCAAGCTGCGCCGACGGGGTTATCGCTGGAATCACAAGCGGGTCTACCGGGTGTATTGCGCCATGAAGCTCAACCACAAACGCCGGGTAAAGCGGCGCGTGCCACCACGCGAGCGGCAACCGCTTGACGTCCCGGACAAGCCGAACGCCGTCTGGTCGGCGGATTTTGTCAGCGATGCGCTGTACTGCGGGCGACGGTTCAGGACCTTCAACGTGCTCGACGACTTCAACCGCGAGGCGGTGACCATCGAGATCGATACCTCGATTACCAGCCAACGGCTGGTGCGGGTGTTCGAGCAACTGAAGGCGGAGCGCGGCCTGCCGGAGATTCTGCGCACCGACAACGGGCCGGAATTCCTTGGCGACGTCTTCACCCGCTGGGCCAGGGAGAACGGCATGCTTATCCAGTACATCCAGCCCGGCAAGCCAAACCAGAACGCCTACATCGAGCGCTTCAACCGCACCTACCGCGACGAGGTGCTGGACTTGTACCTGTTCGAGGACCTCGACCAGGTCCGGGAGATCACCCACCGCTGGATGATCGAGTACAACGAGGAGCGGCCGCACGACGCCTTGGGCGAACGCACACCGCTCGAACATTTTACCCACTACGCCATGGGTTCTAGTTTGGAGGTGTCTACTTGACGGGGGAGCTTACG
>NZ_WHIW01000039.1 GCF_009295635.1 Alkalilimnicola sp. S0819
GATCAGAGAAGCTCGACTGCATCGACCACGTACTCACTCTCAACCGGGGAGGGCCGACATTGTCTCAAGCCACAGCCACCGACGGAACGGCTGCCCCCGAATAAATCAGCGTTTCCCTAGGTTCTTTCGTAAGCCGTCAGAAATTATTTTGTCCGCAATGTCCTTGTAGTGCATTGGGTCGGACGACTCGCTAAGCACCTTGTCTATTGCTTCTCGCCACGTCAGTTCTTTTGCCACAATTAATTCACCTAAACTCCGTGAGGCCTAACGTCTGGTATGAGCCGCGTGGCTTTAGCCGCGTCGGCTCCATGCCTTTGTTAGCGCAGTTTACGACGTGTCCATTGTCTTTTATCGCGAGGGGACGTGAGTAGAGGACATGCAGTTAAAAAAGTTTTTGGTTTCGTCATCTAGAGAGTTGGGTAGCCCTTTCTGAGAGACATTGATGATGGCTGGGAGAAAATACCTTTCCATGAGGAAGTCGCTCATCGGTTGTTCGCGGATCGCGTTGTGGACTTCGAGAATTATACGCGGGCGATGATGTCCGGCCGTAAGAGACTGGCTAGCGGCGATATACATCTCTCCTATATGCATGCACGCGTTAAGTTCGGTCCCAGCGCTTAAATACAAGCCGTGTTCGTCTATGCAGGATTGGAAAACCTCCTCAGCCACCTCGACGCGGGTGTTATAGAAGCCGGAGAAGACCGTTTCGACGACTTCTTCGAACTCCTCCGGGTTCGCGCTCTGGTCTTTCTTGGCTATCCATTCGGCTCTAGTGCTTTCACGGTCGTCTGCGTGCCACTTGATAGCGCGGGCGAGTGTTGCACGTTCGTAACAGAGCCCTACCACTTCCAGGTTGCTAGGTGGCGTTGTCGCACAAGCCATCACGAACTGCGCGGTAAGGAGGACGATGACTATGGGAAAAGCTCTTCTCATCTTGTTATTTTCCATGTGTAAAGCGGCGGCCTCAAATATTCCTTGGGTAGAACCGTACACGAGGCGCTAACGGCAGCGGTAAGCCGCGGTGAAAACGCGCAGCGTTTTTGCTGTCGGCTTGACCGCATGGTTAGCTGTCGGGTCCCGGGTGATTCCTGATTTCTTTGACGAATAGGTCCGGTCGCCGTTTTTGCCATTCCCGCATGGCCTGTATGGGTGCTTTATGCCCCAGCGCCTTCTGCGGGATGTGGT
>NZ_WHIW01000040.1 GCF_009295635.1 Alkalilimnicola sp. S0819
GTAAGCGCTCCACCAACCCCACCTACAGGTCGGCGAAGCGCACCGCTAGACTCTGCGCCTGACGCCAAGGCAGCAATGCGTCGAGATCGGCTTCGGTCGTCGCCGCCGGCAGTCGGGTGAATACCGTCAGCAGATAGTCATAGGGCTCCAGCCCATTGGCCTTGGCCGTCTCGATCAGGCTGTAGAGGGCAGCACTCGCGCCCGCGCCCTGGGGGCTGTGGCTGAACAGCCAATTCTTGCGCCCGATCACGAAGGGGCGAATGGCGTTCTCCGCCGGGTTATTGTCCAGCGGTATGCGGCCATCTTCGAGAAAGCGCACAAGCTTTGGCCACTGGCCGTGTAGATAGTGCAACGCGCGCCCGATAGCGCCCTTGGGCGGGACCTGGCCCCGCGATTTCTCCAACCAGGCATGGAGCTTGTCGACTACCGGCCGGCTGTACTCCTGGCGCCGGGCGAGGCGCTGCTCATCGGTGAGCGCGCGCCCTTCACGCTCGATGCGATAGAGCCGGGCGATCAGGGTGAGCGCCTTGTCGGCACGCCCGCTCTTGCCCTTGGGCTGGAGCTTCTGCGCTTCGACGAATTTGCGCCGGGCATGGGCCCAGCAGCCGGCATGGTTGAGGGCGTATTCCCGCACTGGCTGGGCGTAGCCCTCATAGCCATCGGTGAGCAGCACGCCGCCAAAGCCTTCGAGCAGGCGTCGGGGCACGGCACCGGCGCGGCTCGGGTCGTAGTCGAACAGCACCACCTGCTGCTTGGGTGGCCCGCCGCGGCTGACCCACATGTAGGAGGGGCTGGAGGCGCGGCGCCCCGGCTCGGTGTTCACCTGCACGGTGGTCTCGTCCATGTGAATCAGTGGCGCGTTGCGCAGCTGTGCCCTGAGCTGCTCGATCAGCGGTGTGATCAGCGCGCCGGCCCCCAGCATCCAGCGCGCCAGGGTGTTGCGCGAGAGTTCCACCCCCATGCGGCCAAACGTTTTCTCCTGGCGGTACAGCGGCAGGCCATCGGCGTACTTGGCCGTGGCGATGGTGGCGAGCAGCG
>NZ_WHIW01000041.1 GCF_009295635.1 Alkalilimnicola sp. S0819
CGCCGTTTTTGCCATTCCCGCATGGCCTGTATGGGTGCTTTATGCCCCAGCGCCTTCTGCGGGATGTGGTGATTGTAGAGATGACAGTATCGCTTGAGGGTCTGCTCCAGGTCGAGCCGGCTGTCGAAGCGGTGAGTCTGCAGCACCTCGCTGATACGGCCGTTGAAGCGCTCTACCATGCCGTTGGTCTGGGGGCGGCGCACGGGGATCAGGCGATGCTCGGCGCCGGCCCCGGAGCAAATCCGGTCGAAAGGGTGAGTGCCGGTCGGGCCACGACCGCTGAGGCGGTCCGTGAAGGCCTTGTCGTTGTCCGTGAGGACGTGATGGACCTTGAACGGCACCTTGGCCAGTACCTGTTTCAAAAAGCCTGTGGCGGCACGCATGCTCTTGTCGGCGCGCAACTCCAGGTACACCCAGCGGGTGGCACGGTCGATGGCGACGAACAGGTAGCGCCGCGAGTCCTCGTCCGGCATCTGTGGCAGGTACTTGTAGTCGATGTGCAGATAGCCGGGCTCGTAGGGCTTGAAGCCCTTGTGTGCCGTCTTCGCGGGCGCCGGCTCCTGCTGCTCGCGCAGATCGGCCAGGCGGCTCACGCCGTGCCGGCGCAGGCAGCGATCCAGTCCCGAGCGCGACGCATGGGGATTGAGGAATTCGCGCACGACCACGAGCAGGTCATCCAGGGGCAGCAGCAGGAGCTTGCGCAGCTCCACGGCAATCACCTCCTGAGCCGGCGTGATCGTCGTGTGCAGGCGGTGGCGCGTGTGCGAGCGGTCGTTGACGTCATCGCGCTGACGCCAGCGGCGCACCGTATCAATGCTGATGTTGTAGCGCGCTGCCAGCGCACGGTTGGTGTCAGTGGACTGCTGGATCTCCCGCCGGATCCTCGGTGTGGTGGCAGCGTTCGCATGCAGACGGATCTTCATGGATGATTCCTCCTAAGCTCACTGAGCACCTCTCGCGCTACCCATAG
>NZ_WHIW01000042.1 GCF_009295635.1 Alkalilimnicola sp. S0819
ATCCTCGGTGTGGTGGCAGCGTTCGCATGCAGACGGATCTTCATGGATGATTCCTCCTAAGCTCACTGAGCACCTCTCGCGCTACCCATAGAGGGTAACTCCTGAGGGAGATGGAATCATCAGGGACCCGACATGTAGCGCAGCGGAATAGCGGTCAGGTGCAGCGATTTGTTAGGCTTTGAAGTACATGTCATTGCGGATGTCACTCTCAGCAATCTCAATGAGCGCATCAAGAATGCGCTGCTTGTGTTGAGAGAAATAGTCTTGCGCGACATCTATTTTGGCGGAGTACTCTGGGCTTACCTGAGAATCGTTTAGAAACACTCCTACCGCATAACGATCTTCGAACGTTGCGCAGCGAATCTCGAACGTATTTCCGTTGTGCTCGATCTTCTTTGACATTGTGAATATCTCCGTTGGAAGCCTAACGTGCGGTTAAGCCGCGACGAAGTCGTCGGCTTGAACCGCGGGTTAGAACCGGTGGGGTAACGCGAAGCTCAGCGCGGGCCACCGATCCTTCTTGTTCTTGTCTCCTTCACCGAACGGGCCGGTGAGCGGTGTCTTGCCGGGAAGCTTCTGACCGTTGCTGCCCGATGTCAGAGCGCGCCTGCGACGCTTGCCATTACGCCAAGCCCTAATATGCCGAGCCCGACCGGTAACACATAAAAAAACAAGCTACGCAGTGGGCTCACGGAACGCTCCACACGCCAGAAGTGGACCGCCATTACAGCGAGAGCAGCCCCGTATACAAAGAGGCCCCACTCCGGTTTGGAGGCCCCTTCGTACCATGACCAACACATAGCTGCCAGTACGTATAGCACTAGTGGTTGAATCAACCGACTGGCACGTTCTAATTGTTCTCTGCTAGCGCCGATCTTCATGCTGGCACTCTAAC
>NZ_WHIW01000043.1 GCF_009295635.1 Alkalilimnicola sp. S0819
AGTGAAATCGAGTAGGACGGGGCACGTGAAACCTTGTCTGAATATGGGGGGACCATCCTCCAAGGCTAAATACTACCTGTCGACCGATAGTGAACCAGTACCGTGAGGGAAAGGCGAAAAGAACCCCGGCGAGGGGAGTGAAATAGAACCTGAAACCGTATGCGTACAAGCAGTGGGAGCCCCTTCGGGGGTGACTGCGTACCTTTTGTATAATGGGTCAGCGACTTACTCTCAGTGGCAAGGTTAACCGAATAGGGAAGCCGTAGGGAAACCGAGTCCTAACCGGCGTCATAGTCGCTGGGAGTAGACCCGAAACCGGGCGATCTACCCATGGGCAGGGTGAAGGCGAGGTAAAACTCGCTGGAGGCCCGAACCCACTAACGTTGAAAAGTTAGGGGATGACCTGTGGGTCGGAGTGAAAGGCTAAACAAGCCCGGAGATAGCTGGTTCTCCCCGAAAGCTATTTAGGTAGCGCCTCGTGTCTCACTCTCGGGGGTAGAGCACTGTTTCGGCTAGGGGGCCCCCAGGGGTTTACCAACCCGATGCAAACTCCGAATACCGAGAAGTGCAATCACGGGAGACAGACGGCGGGTGATAAGGTCCGTCGTCGAGAGGGAAACAGCCCAGACCGCCAGCTAAGGCCCCAAAATCGTGATTAAGTGGAAAACGATGTGGGAAGGCATAGACAGCCAGGAGGTTGGCTTAGAAGCAGCCACCCTTTAAAGAAAGCGTAATAGCTCACTGGTCGAGTCGGCCTGCGCGGAAGATTCAACGGGGCTCAAATCACGTGCCGAAGCTGCGGATGCTAGCTTGCTAGCATGGTAGGGGAGCGTTCTGTACGCCTGCGAAGGTGG
>NZ_WHIW01000044.1 GCF_009295635.1 Alkalilimnicola sp. S0819
AAAAGCCAGAGTTGAGAGCCCGGCTCGGACTCTCAAGTCTGACTTCTTCCCGCAGGTAGATGGTGGAGCCAGTCGGGATCGAACCGACGACCCCCTGCTTGCAAAGCAGGTGCTCTCCCAGCTGAGCTATGGCCCCTGACTTGTCTGTTTTTCGCCATGCGGCGTTGCTGCTCCTCGATCGGTCGGTCACGTACTGGTGTACGCTCCCTCCCTCTCTCGTCGCGCGCCTTGCCTGGCGAAAAACATCCTGCGTCAGTGCGGCTAACCGCTCCCCTGACACTGGTTTTTTGTGCTGATCGAGGCGTCGACTGGCGAAGCTTGCATCGGCAAGTGAGCCAGGCGACAACGAAGAGCAGCGCAAAAAATGGTGGGTCTGGGTGGATTTGAACCACCGACCTCACCCTTATCAGGGGTGCGCTCTAACCAACTGAGCTACAGACCCGCGGCCGGTCTCTAACGGCGAACCAGATAACTTGTGAGGGTGCTCGCACCAACAGGAACCGATTGGTGCATCTCTTTAAAGGAGGTGATCCAGCCGCAGGTTCCCCTACGGCTACCTTGTTACGACTTCACCCCAGTCATCGACCACACCGTGGACGGCGCCCTCCCGAAGGTTAGGCTACCGGCTTCTGG
>NZ_WHIW01000045.1 GCF_009295635.1 Alkalilimnicola sp. S0819
CAAACACCCTTTCGTGTACGGGGCTATCACCCGCTATGGCCGAACTTTCCAGAACGTTCCACTAGAATGTAAGAAGCTTAAGGGCTGGTCCCCGTTCGCTCGCCGCTACTGAGGGAATCTCGGTTGATTTCTTTTCCTCCGGGTACTTAGATGTTTCAGTTCCCCGGGTTCGCCTCGTACACCTATGTATTCAGTGCACGATGACCACCTAAAGATGGTCGGGTTTCCCCATTCGGAAATCTCCGGATCACAGTCTGTTTGCCGACTCCCCGAAGCTTATCGCAGGCTACAACGTCCTTCATCGCCTCCTGTCGCCTAGGCATCCACCGTATGCGCTTAACCGCTTGACCATATAACCCCAACCAGTCTGGGTTACATGGGTTGATATGCTGGTCTCACGAATCTGACATGCCCAAACGCTAGAGCCTTTCAGCTCTATGTTTGACAACTTTCCAATTTTTTAAAGAACCGGTCTTCTCTGACTAAAAAGCCAGAGTTGAGAGCCCGGCTCGGACTCTCAAGTCTGACTTCTTCCCGCAGGTAGATGGTGGAGCCAGTCGGGATCGAACCGACGACCCCCTGCTTGCAAAGCAGGTGCTCTCCCAG
>NZ_WHIW01000046.1 GCF_009295635.1 Alkalilimnicola sp. S0819
GCGGCTTACCGCTAGCCGTTAGGCTGGAGAGAACGAACGCCCCGATGCACCAGTGGACTTGGACCGATGGCTGGCTGTTGATGGCTGTTTTCATGGCGAAGCAAGGAGAGCCCGCTGAGCTACATGAAATCATTGCAGCCGCTGACGCAATGAATCATGCCATTCCCACGCCTAGTGAGCTTTCTTCGGCGTTCACCAAACTGGCACAGTGCGAAATCCTGGAGCCTGTCGGTGATCGGTACGTTGTGTCAGAAAGACACCTTTCTGGGGTTGCTACCGCCTATTCGGGCAAAGGTGGCCTCGTCAGGACGCCTGATAAAGGCCTAAAGTGGCTTCTTGAAACAAGCCACACACCATCTACGGCGGAACAGGTTGTGGTTTTGGCCGCTAAGTTCAGGCACGCTTTCAAGCAGTACCAAGCTAGGCTCAAGGAAGCCTGAGATGAAATTAGCAATACCAGTTTCTGGCTCATTAATGCACGGCAAACTGGCTTAGTTGGCACTGGAAAAGCAATAAACTCAGAAGCCTAACAAAGCGGTGAAGCCGACAGCAAAAACGCTGCGCGTTTTTCCTGCGGCTTACCGCTAGCCGTTAGCG
>NZ_WHIW01000047.1 GCF_009295635.1 Alkalilimnicola sp. S0819
AATCGGCGCCGGATGCGACCACCTTGCTCAAGTTTCGCCGCTTGCTGGAGCGCCAAGGGCTCACGCGGCGGATCTTCGAGACGATCAACGGCCACCTGGCCGAGCAGGGCCTGATGCTGCGCGAGGGCACCATTGTGGATGCGACCCTCATCGCCGCGGCACCGTCGACCAAGAACCGGCAGAAAGCGCGTGATCCGGACATGCACCAGACCAAGAAAGGCAACCAGTACTACTTCGGCATGAAGGCGCACATCGGCGCCGATGCTCATTCGGGTCTGGTGCATTCTCTGGTGGGCACGGCGGCGAATGTGGCCGATGTGACGCAGACCCACCAATTGCTGCACGGCGAAGAGTCGGATGTGTTCGGTGACTCGGGCTACCAGGGCGCGGGCAAGCGCGAAGAGAACCGCGAGCGGACCGTGAACTGGCGTATAGCCATGAAACGCAAGCAGCGCAAAGCCATCCCGAACACCGCTATGGGCCGCACGCTCCAGGCCATGGAGCGGGTGAAGGCTGGTATCCGGGCGGTAGTGGAGCATCCGTTTCATGTGGTCAAGAATCTGTTTGGCCACCGCAAGGTGCG
>NZ_WHIW01000048.1 GCF_009295635.1 Alkalilimnicola sp. S0819
TGGATCTCCCGCCGGATCCTCGGTGTGGTGGCAGCGTTCGCATGCAGACGGATCTTCATGGATGATTCCTCCTAAGCTCACTGAGCACCTCTCGCGCTACCCATAGAGGGTAACTCCTGAGAGAGATGGAATCATCAGGGACCCGACACCTACGCGGCAGCGAACCCAGCCTTCGACAAAAACTCACGCGGCGGATTTTTCTGAGCTGCCTACGCGGCAGCGAACAGTACGTCGCGCACAATGATTTCGAGGCAGAGTTTCTGAGCTGCCTACGCGGCAGCGAACTCCGATAAAGCCACGTCGCCTGCCTTTTTTATTTTCTGAGCTGCCTACGCGGCAGCGAACGTTCATTCGATCCTCTCCCACTCGCCGCGAATTTTCTGAGCTGCCTACGCGGCAGCGAACTCAAGCGCCTCTTTGGGAGAGGCGAAATCATCTTTGGAAACGCTGATTTATTCGGGGGCAGCCGTTCCGTCGGTGGCTGTGGCTTGAGACAATGTCGGCCCTCCCCGGTTGAGAGTGAGTACGTGGTCGATGCAGTCGAGCTTCTCTGATCTTGAA
>NZ_WHIW01000049.1 GCF_009295635.1 Alkalilimnicola sp. S0819
AACGAGGCGGATACGGGGCAGAAAGACGCTGAAACGCCGTTTTGACGGCCGAAATAGGTCGAGGCGGTCATTTTTCGAACAATTGATGCTGTGGCGCTGGTTTGTTCAGCGTTTCCCTAGGAAGCCGCGCGGCGGCTTCCTAGCGGCGGCTCAAGTCGGGCGTTAGGCCCACAAGAGCAAAGGAAACCGATGGCTATCCATCACTTGCATACGGAAATCGAGATCGACGCCTCAGCGGAGCGGGTGTGGGCCGTGCTGTCGGATTTCGCGTCTTATCCGCAGTGGAATCCCTTCATTAAGTCAGTTGCAGGCGAGCCGCAGCAGGGCGCTCGGCTTCAAATTGCTGTCCAGTCGAGGGGTGGCAAGGTCGTAAGCGCTCCACCAACCCCATCTTCTGAAGCTCACCAGGACCGCTGACACTATCGTCTCCATCACTAAAGGAGGCGATCACGATGCTTTGGCTTTCCCCGGCTCGAGCCCGCTGGCTC
>NZ_WHIW01000050.1 GCF_009295635.1 Alkalilimnicola sp. S0819
CTGTGAAACTGTAGAATCGCTTGGTTTAAAGACGCAAAAAAGCACAGATCATTTATATACTTCAACAGTGTTGGATGAGGTACTTTCCATAAAAACGTATTACGAGAGAAAATATTTACTGCACGATAAAAACATCAATTACATCCAGTTTTCTTTTGATTAGATGAATACAAACTTTTACGAACAGGTTTACGAAGTTGCACGACTTATCCCGAAGGGAAGGGTTACGTCTTTCGGCGCCATTGCAAAAAGTTTGGGTGCAGCGAAATCCTCTAGAATGGTGGGAACCGCAATGAGCGTTTCGCACTTAGCTCATCCCGCTGTTCCGGCGCATCGGGTGGTAAACCATAGTGGATTACTCACTGGAAGGTTTCATTTCAATCCGCCAGAACTAATGGAAGAATTGTTACTTAAGGAGGATGTAAAGGTGGCGGACAATAAGGTAGTCGACTTTAAAACACTGTTTTGGAATCCAATGGAAGAA
>NZ_WHIW01000051.1 GCF_009295635.1 Alkalilimnicola sp. S0819
ATGGGCGTTATGCGCATAGGTCACATCAATCTGCGTGTGCTGGACATGAAGGCGGCGCGGCATCATTACGAGAACGTGCTGGGCCTGCTGCCCACCGATGTGGACTCGGCGGGCAATGTGTACCTGAAGGGCTGGGACGAGTGGGACAAGTACTGCCTGGTTCTGACCGAGTCGGATCGTGCGGGCATGAACCACATGGCGTTCAAGGTGGAGAGCGAGGCGGATCTGGACGCCATCAAGGCGAAGCTGGAAGCGGCGAGCCATCCGGTGGAGGATTTGGCGGCGGGTGAGCTGCCCTTCTGCGGCCGCAGCCTGCGTTTTCACATTCCCAGCGGGCACCAGATGTACCTGTATGCCGAGAAGGAGTTCGTCGGCAAGTCGGTGGGCACGGAGAACCCGGAGCCCTGGCCGGATGGTCTGAAGGGGGCGGGGGCGCACTGGCTGGATC
>NZ_WHIW01000052.1 GCF_009295635.1 Alkalilimnicola sp. S0819
AAACGAGGCGGATACGGGGCAGAAAGACGCTGAAACGCCGTTTTGACGGCCGAAATAGGTCGAGGCGGTCATTTTTCGAACAATTGATGCTGTGGCGCTGGTTTGTTCAGCGTTTCCCTAGATTCACCTCTCCGTATGAGATGTGCTCACTGTTGAGCAGCACTCGAAGCTCAGTACCGGACGGGATTAGGTAGTTAGAGTTCATAGCCTGCTTCATTCTGCGCCCTCCTGAAGAAGATCAAGGATTGAGCGATTAAATGAAAATGGGCTTATCAATTCATCGCGATTATGGAATGCAAGCCTCGCTTGCCTAGCTGTCGGGTCCCTGATGATTCCATCTCCCTCAGGAGTTACCCTCTATGGGTAGCGCGAGAGGTGCTCAGTGAGCTTAGGAGGAATCATCCATGAAGATCCGTCTGCATGCGAACGCTGCC
>NZ_WHIW01000053.1 GCF_009295635.1 Alkalilimnicola sp. S0819
GCCGGCTCGACCTGGAGCAGACCCTCAAGCGATACTGTCATCTCTACAATCACCACATCCCGCAGAAGGCGCTGGGGCATAAAGCACCCATACAGGCCATGCGGGAATGGCAAAAACGGCGACCGGACCTATTCGTCAAAGAAATCAGGAATCACCCGGGACCCGACAGGTAGTCGAAACATTTGAAGCGGAAGATGAACAATCGGCCGAGCAGCAGAGGCAAGGTTGGCTCTGCATACTTACTAATTTCAAGAACCATGTTGAAAGCAAAAGCAACTAAGGAAGCGCTGATCAAATCAGCGATCCAGCACAAATTGCTCAAAACATGACCGCTCGGGCCGTTTTTGGCCCTGAATACGGTGTTTTTACGCCATTTCGGCCCCGATCCGCCCCTTTTGGGC
>NZ_WHIW01000054.1 GCF_009295635.1 Alkalilimnicola sp. S0819
CCGTCTGTCGCGTTCCCAGCCCGCGTTGCGTCTCTTGGCAAGGGCTGCGGCCATTGCCCGCGAGACGCGCCTTGGCTGCGAACGCGACAGACGGTCAGAGGCCCATGGGAATCGATCCGTGCCTCCCCGGGCCCCGGCTGCGCCAACGAACCCCCAAAGCCCACCCGGACACGGCACCTCGAACGTCGGTGGCGGCTTCTTGAAACAGAGAGCGAGGGAGCGCGCTTGCGCTTCGCGACATCGCGAGCGCATCTTTCCCCGCTTTCAGCGGTGGAGCTTGCGCCGACGGATGGGGTTCCGGGGTGGGTGCGGTCTGGGGCGGACGTCGATGCAGCCGAGCATCGCAGCCGGAAAGGGAAAAAGCGGGTTGCCTGTTTGAGCGAA
>NZ_WHIW01000055.1 GCF_009295635.1 Alkalilimnicola sp. S0819
GAAGGAACTCCAGAACCATGCTGCAATACCCCGCCATAGACCCGGTGGCCATCAACCTGGGGCCCCTGGCCGTGCACTGGTACGGGCTGATGTACGCGGAGGGCTTCGCCGCCGCCTGGTGGCTGGGGAGACTGCGGGCGCGCACGGCCCACAGCCCGGTGCGACCGGCGCAGATTGACGACCTGCTGTTCTACCTGGCGCTGGGGGCCGTGGTCGGCGGGCGGCTGGGCTATATCCTCTTCTACGATTTCAACAACTTCAGTGCCAACCCGTTGATGTTGCTGCGCATCTGGGAAGGCGGGATGTCCTTCCACGGCGGGCTGCTGGGCGTCGTCGCCGCCGCCTGGCTGTTCCGGCGCAAG
>NZ_WHIW01000056.1 GCF_009295635.1 Alkalilimnicola sp. S0819
CCCGGGCAAATGCTCAGCGCCCGTAGGTGGCCCGAACGCGGCACCGTGATAAAAGAACGAACGGAGCCAGCGCTGGCGAAGCACGGCGCGCTGCGGTAGGTTCCAGAGAGCAAGATAAAGACGCAGGCGCTGTCGGTGGTATCCGGCCAGGCTCACTGCCAAATAAAACAACACATTGCGCTAACAAAGCGGTGAAGCCGACAGCAAAAACGCTGCGCGTTTTTCCTGCGGCTTACCGCTAGGGAAACGCTGAACAAACCAGCGCCACAGCATCAATTGTTCGAAAAATGACCGCCTCGACCTATTTCGGCCGTCAAAACGGCGTTTCAGCGTCTTTCTGCCCCGTATCCGCCTCGTTT
>NZ_WHIW01000057.1 GCF_009295635.1 Alkalilimnicola sp. S0819
ACCCCAAATTGGTCGCCTTTCCTAGCCCAAAACGTGAGTAAGTATCTACTAACGCTGAGGACGGCATCGCTAACGCCAGTTTGGATACACCGACGTTACTCGACTTCTGTAGAACCCCGGTCAGGGTTAATTCGCTGTAGCGCGCCACGTCTTTAATTTCGTGGCCGTTAATTCGGTATGGAACGGTATTCAACACCGTATTTTCGTTGACGATACCGCGCTGAAGCGCAGTCATCACCACCATCGGCTTAACCGTAGAACCCGGTTCAAACACGTCGGTGATGGTACGGTTACGCATCGCGTCTTTCGGCGTACCGGCAAGGTTGTTGGGGTTATAGGAAGGGCTA
>NZ_WHIW01000058.1 GCF_009295635.1 Alkalilimnicola sp. S0819
TTCCATCGAATTTGAAATTCCCAAATTACAGGTATCTGTTCCTGGACAAGTGGTTACATCGGCAACGGTGTTATGGCCCGGTGCAGAAAGCCCTAACTCATCTAAAGCCAAAAACAAAGCTGGCAAAGCTTCTTTGGTCACATATTTAAGCAACAAGCCTTGGTTAATGGTTACCCTAATATCATCAGCGATAAGCGGTTTAACTGCTGCTATGAATTTACGAGCAATGGTAGTAGACATATCGCCAGTTCTTACCTTTACGTACACCCCATGATAACCCTTTTGCTTTTGTAAAAAAACATTTGTATCCAACCACACTTGGTAAATCAATT
>NZ_WHIW01000059.1 GCF_009295635.1 Alkalilimnicola sp. S0819
TACCTGCTCCGAGTACACCTTGCGTCCGGGGTCCGTGCCGGCGGCGCCGGCGGCGACCATCAACGGGATCAGGTGTTCCTCCAGGCTTGGCGGGTGACACTCTCTGGCATGGGGGGCCTCGGCCCAGTCGCACAGGGCGGCATGGCGCGCCTCGGGGTCGGCGCTCACGGCCCCGCTCAACCACTCATCGAAGGCTTCCGACGGGGCGGTGAAGTGGGCATCCCCGTAGCCGCGCATATTGTGAAAGCTCATGCCGCTGCCGACGATCAGCACGCCTTCCTCGCGCCGCGGCGCCAGGGCGCGCCCGGCGGCAAGGTGGGCCGCGGGG
>NZ_WHIW01000060.1 GCF_009295635.1 Alkalilimnicola sp. S0819
GAAACGGTCTTTTTCATCGACCAGGGCGAGCCGCCTTTCGGGCAATGAGGGCAAGACCTGCCCGGCCCACTCGGCCGGGGTCAGCAGGCGGGGCGGCAGGGGCTGACGCAGCTGCCAGGTCTAGGCCGCCAGGGTCAGCAGGGGCACGCAGATCAGCACCGCCGCCAGGCCCAGCCACAAACCGCGCCGCTGGCCCAGATAGCGGGCCAGCGCGGTGCGGCGCGGCCCGCTGTGCAACGCGCTGAAGGCCAACACTCCCAGCCAGCCGGCCAGCGCCGCGGCGGCCAGCAGCGCCAGTAGCCGGGCGGCCACTTCGGCCGCCAAGGA
>NZ_WHIW01000061.1 GCF_009295635.1 Alkalilimnicola sp. S0819
ACTACGGTCTTTCCACTTCCCACATCCCCTTGTATCAATCTATTCATCTGCGCGCCTGTTTGCGTATCGCTACGGATTTCTTTGATGACCCTTTTCTGTGCATTAGTAAGCTCAAATGGGAGATATTTCGAATAAAATGTATTTACCTTTTCGCCAACCCTAGCAAAAATAGCCCCTTGAAATTTCTGCTGGCGTAGTTTTTTAGCGTTTAAAAGCTGCAATTGGATAAAAAACAGTTCCTCGAATTTGATTCTTCGGGTCGCTCCCTCTAAAAGGTGTTGGTTTTTCGGAAAGTGGATATTTAAGATGGCCGACTTCCGATCT
>NZ_WHIW01000062.1 GCF_009295635.1 Alkalilimnicola sp. S0819
TAAACTTCCTCTACCTGGAAACTATTTAGGAACAGCTTTTAAGGGAGGACCAATTGTTGCTGTTTTGATCGGGTTATTATTAACTACTATTGTGTTCTCTATCGAGCGTTTAATTGTAATTGGTAAAGCTAGTGGTAAATCTAATTTAGAGACTTTCATGCGCAAAGTACAAGGCATGTTAAGTGCACACAATATCGATGGTGCTGCCGCTGAGTGCGATAAACAAGAAGGTTCTGTAGCAAATGTTATAAAGTCTGGCTTGAGAAAATACAAAGAAGTTGAAGTTGATAGCACAATGGATGTAGAACAATCTATTGTAGCCA
>NZ_WHIW01000063.1 GCF_009295635.1 Alkalilimnicola sp. S0819
CAGGCATGGGTGATGGATGTCAATGGTACATACCATTTGACCGGTAGTGCTCTCGATCAGTTGCTCCCGATAACGGGTCGGCACGGTCAGGCGCCCTTTACTGTCGAGATTGACTAACGTTGCCCCCCGGAACATGCCAGTCTCACCCCTTCTTACCACTTTATCCCACAAATTCCCACTCGAAGGAGTTTACGGAGCGGAGGAAAAGCTTGTCAAGCAAGTCACAACGCTTACCTAAGTAAAAAAGCCAATGTTTACGGCGAATATCTGCGTTGATTAATTTCCACCCAGCGTGCAAGTCAAATTAACGTTATGAATATTTG
>NZ_WHIW01000064.1 GCF_009295635.1 Alkalilimnicola sp. S0819
CTCGCGCCACCGAGGAGGCCGAAGCCTACCGGGCGCGGGTGGTGGCCGAGGCCCAGGGTGAGGGGAGCCGCTTCGTGGACCTGGTGAGCGAATACCAGCAGGCGCCGGAGGTGACCCGCGAGCGACTGTATCTGGCCGCCATGGAGCAGGTGCTCAGCCGCTCCAGCAAGATCCTGGTGGGCGTGGAAGGCGGTCAGCCGCTGAGGTACCTGCCGCTGGACAAGATGATGGAGCGCAGCGCTCGCCCCGCCGGCGCCGCCAATACCGACAGCGGTGGCGGCAGCGCCTTCGTGGATGACGGTTTGGGCGGTTCCTC
>NZ_WHIW01000065.1 GCF_009295635.1 Alkalilimnicola sp. S0819
TGGCAGCGTTCGCATGCAGACGGATCTTCATGGATGATTCCTCCTAAGCTCACTGAGCACCTCTCGCGCTACCCATAGAGGGTAACTCCTGAGGGAGATGGAATCATCAGGGACCCGACAGCGTAGACCCTGTCTTCGAAGGCATCGCCCTTTTTAACGGTGTTCATCTCACCCCCCTCTGTGCTTCATAACGGCTAGGGAAACGCTGATTTATTCGGGGGCAGCCGTTCCGTCGGTGGCTGTGGCTTGAGACAATGTCGGCCCTCCCCGGTTGAGAGTGAGTACGTGGTCGATGCAGTCGAGCTTCTCTGATCT
>NZ_WHIW01000066.1 GCF_009295635.1 Alkalilimnicola sp. S0819
ATCATCAACGATGTGGAGAACCAAAGCGCCGCCCGGGCGGCCGCCGGCAAGCTGGTGAGCGTGGTGGAGCAGCCCTTTCGCTTCGAGGGCCGGGAACTGCCCCTGAAGGTCAGCGTGGGGCTGAGCGTGTACCCGGATCATGACAGCGATCTGGAAGCCCTGATGAGCCTGGCGGATCTGGACATGTATCGGATCAAGCGCAGCCTGCGCCGGCGTTGCCGCCCCCGGCGGAATCCGCCCCCCCCCGCAGCCGGAGGTCGATCACACGCCGACCGGCCGTGAACGATCCCTGCCCTGATTTCGCCATAAT
>NZ_WHIW01000067.1 GCF_009295635.1 Alkalilimnicola sp. S0819
TGGTGGGCCCGGGGCACCAGGTGCGTGCGGCGGCGTTCATGACCTGCACCACCACGCCCCATGACATCGCCTTCGTGGGCGGGCCGAAGATGGGCCTGCACCATCTCTCCTTCTACCTGGATGAGTGGGCGGACGTGCTGAAGGCGGCGGACGTGATGGGCAAGAACAAGGTCAAGATCGATGTCACCCCGCAGCGCCACGGCATTACCCGGGGTGCGACGATCTACTTCTTCGACCCCTCGGGCAACCGCAACGAGACCTTCGCGGGCCTCGGCTACGCGGCCTATCCCGATATGCCGGTGATCACCT
>NZ_WHIW01000068.1 GCF_009295635.1 Alkalilimnicola sp. S0819
GTTCATGCCTCTGCTGGAGGGTATGGCGAAGCTTGATGTTCACAAGAGCGGGCCTGCGCGGCGGGTGGCGGACCTGGTCCAGGTGTTCGCCCGTTTCCTGAAATTGAGCGAGGCGCGGGTGCAGGAACTGCGGGCCGCGGCGCTGGCCCATGAGCTCGGCGAGCTATCCCTCACTGAAGAATGCCGCAAGACCCCGCAGCTGCGTTTGCAGGGGGCGATCCAGGCGGAATTTCAGCGCCACCCCGAACGCGGCGCGGAGGTGCTGCGCGGCACGCCGGCACGGGCGGCGGTGGCGCGCATTGTCGAGGC
>NZ_WHIW01000069.1 GCF_009295635.1 Alkalilimnicola sp. S0819
TAAAGTAGCATCAAGCATTTTTATATATACTAAAAGTTTATTTTTTGATTGTTGTTTGCAGCATTACAAGCTTATCTGATATTAGACTAAATTTCCCTATCAATGTCCCAATTTTCAAGATAGTCGGCAACTCGACGAACAAACATACCACCTAAACTACCATCAACCACTCTATGATCATACGATAAAGAAAGAAACATCATGTGCCTAATGGCTATCACATCGCCATATTCAGTTTCTAAAACTGCCGGTTTTTTCTTAATCGCACCCGCTGCTAAAATAGCTACTTGGGGCTGATTGATAATCGG
>NZ_WHIW01000070.1 GCF_009295635.1 Alkalilimnicola sp. S0819
GCACCGAAGGAATACAAAAAAGCCGATGACATCTCATCGGCTTTTTTCAACCATGATCCGTTCGATCAGCTGGCTTTGCGCTCATGCGCCTGGCGGTAAGCCACCAGATCTTCAATCGTGACTACCGCCATATTATGCTGGCCTGCAAACGCGATACACTCCGGCGCGCGCGCCATCGTCCCATCGTCGTTAGTCAACTCGCACAGTACACCTGCAGGTTTAAAACCGGCCAGCGTCATCAGATCGATGGTCGCCTCCGTATGACCGCCGCGCGTCAGCACGCCGCCCGCCTGAGCGCGCAGTGGGAA
>NZ_WHIW01000071.1 GCF_009295635.1 Alkalilimnicola sp. S0819
TCTCCAGCGCCAGCACGCCCTGGATCTCGTGGGCCTTGATCATGGCGGTGAGCACCTCGCCCATGGTGAGGGGCTCCTCCCCGCCCGCCGTGCGCCGGCGGGAGAGCCAGTCGGCCCGCGCCAGTATGGCCCCCAGGTTATCCGAGGGGTGGCCCCACTCCGCCGCCAGCCAGGTGTCGTTGAAATCCAGCCAGCGCACCATCGCACCGATATTCCAGGCCGCCGTCACCGGGTCCAGCCGGTAATGTGTGCCTGGCACCTTCACGCCCCCGGGCAGGTCCGCGCCTTCCACCACCGGCCCCAGCAG
>NZ_WHIW01000072.1 GCF_009295635.1 Alkalilimnicola sp. S0819
GCGCGATGGCATAACACATCCGCATAGACTTTACATAGGCATCCATAAAAACCGAAGCAGGCTTGTCACCCATATTTGTCCAAACCCAACCTGCATCTACCTCATTGTGCATGATCCAATGATTTATTCGGCCATATTTTGCATCTGGTCTGCTATATCTGCTCGCCAAAAAATCTAGTGCAGCCGCATAACAATTTACGCTGGCAGGATTTGTCATATTCGGCATGCTATAAATACCTGCTGGATCCATATCTGGATGCTGCAAAAGCTTTCCAATAACTGGATCTGCAGACTTTTCTATTTTAT
>NZ_WHIW01000073.1 GCF_009295635.1 Alkalilimnicola sp. S0819
TCACCTACGTCAACGAAGCGTTCTGCCAGGTGTCGGGTTACCGTCCGTCGGAGATGCTGGGCCAGGCCCACAACGTCATCCGTCACCCGGACATGCCCGCGCCGCTGTTCCGGAATCTCTGGGATACCCTCAAGGCCGGGCGGCCCTGGATGGGGGTGGTGAAGAACCGCTGCAAGAACGGCGATTACTCTTGGGTGAGCGCCTATGTCTCGCCCCTGTTCGAGCACGGGGAGTGGGTGGGATATCAGTCCGTTCGCACCCGGGCCAGCGCCGAGCAGATTGCCCGGGCGCAGAAGCTCTACGCG
>NZ_WHIW01000074.1 GCF_009295635.1 Alkalilimnicola sp. S0819
CGCCTCGATCAGCACAAAAAACCAGTGTCAGGGGAGCGGTTAGCCGCACTGACGCAGGATGTTTTTCGCCAGGCAAGGCGCGCGACGAGAGAGGGAGGGAGCGTACACCAGTACGTGACCGGCCGATCGAGGAGCAGCAACGCCGCATGGCGAAAAACAGACAAGTCAGGGGCCATAGCTCAACTGGGAGAGCACCTGCTTTGCAAGCAGGGGGTCGTCGGTTCGATCCCGACTGGCTCCACCATCTACCTGCGGGAAGAAGTCAGACTTGAGAGTCCGAGCCGGGCTCTCAACTCTGGCTTTT
>NZ_WHIW01000075.1 GCF_009295635.1 Alkalilimnicola sp. S0819
TGGGGTAATAATAGTGTCATCGTGCCGCACTTCAACCGTCGATACTTCTGTTTCAGCAACAGCAGGCAACGGCGTATTTTGCGCCTCATCACTCAACGGTTCAATGGAAACTGAGAGTAAAACACCCACGCGAGGGCGAGTCACAACAGACGCCCCCTTAAGACCAATTTTATCAAATGACCCTCGTAGCTGGTTAATCAATTTATAATAACTGGCATCAGAGACCACGACACCTTTGCGCCCCCAGACATAGTTAATTAAATCATCTTTTTTAAAAAGGCCTTCATAAAAAGCGATAAGCA
>NZ_WHIW01000076.1 GCF_009295635.1 Alkalilimnicola sp. S0819
AGGCCGGCCTGGCACCCAGGACATCCGCTACAGCAGCGTCGCGACCCTCGCCTCTAGATACTCCGGCGACGGATGCCAGCGCTGATCCCGCGGCAGCACAAGCTCCGCCCCCTCCAGCTCCAGCAACTGCCCGTTGTCCGGAATCCGGCGATCGATGACCTTCGACACATGCCACCGGTAGTCCGGCCCCGGGGCGATGATCCCGCGGTCCATAAGCCGGTGAAAGGTCGGCGAAAGGGCAATCCCGTTGCGTGGGATGTCGTTCCCCGTCTCGCTGAACGGCACGATGTGCACCGCCCCC
>NZ_WHIW01000077.1 GCF_009295635.1 Alkalilimnicola sp. S0819
CCATGGTCGGGCTTGGCGCCGCCGAGCAAATTGCCAGAATGCGTGAATCCAGCCCCCGCTCTCACAGCGATCTGGAAGAGCGACGCCTTATCGACGAGCACAGCAGTGGTGCGCCCGTGGGCGAGGCTTTCCGCACGTTGCGCACCTCCCTGCTGCAAATCACCCAGGGGCGGAACTTCTCCTTGTTGGTGAGTTCGGTCTGCGTGGATGGTGGCGCGAGCTTCGTGGCCCGCAATCTGGCGGCGTCCTTCGCCATGGATCCCGGCAAGACGGCGCTGCTGCTCTATTGCAATCTGCTTG
>NZ_WHIW01000078.1 GCF_009295635.1 Alkalilimnicola sp. S0819
AATCCGGAGAGGCTGCTGGGCATTCCGGGGCGCGGACTCCCTACAACGCCAGGCGCGGGGCTGATCAGCTCGCCGGCTGCGCGGCGGTCCCCTCGTCCAGGCGCCGTATCGCCGCATCCCCCTGGGCGCCCAGCTCCTCCAGCCGGCCGATCTGCTCATCGAGTCTCGGCAGCGCCTCGCGGCGATATCGGGAGAGCTCGTCGAGGGCCCCCATCACGTCCCCGAAGGCCTGTTCCAGCTGCTCCATATCCAGCACCGTGCCCGAGGCACGGGTCTGGATCTCCACCCCCTGCTGGCGCA